>DATNJD010000269.1:0-2320 GCA_035604075.1 Acidimicrobiales bacterium | reverse complement strand
GGCGGGAATGCTCATCGCCGGGCTGCCGTTGAGGTTCGACGGCGCCGTGAGAGCGGCGTTGTTCATGATGGCGCGGGAGAAGCCGATCTCGTGGATGAGGTCGGCACCCGGGATCGTCGAAGGTGGCGGCCCTTCGGCGGCGAAGGCGACGTCGGGATTCGACGAGCACATCACGAAGTCGGCCGCCTCGAAGAGGTCGGCCATGGCCTCGTTCAGCTTTCGCCGGTAGGACTCGATCGAGGCGGCCCGGTCCAGGGTGAATCGGTCCCGGGCCGCTTCGAGGCCGAAGCGCATCTCCGGCGACAGGTCCTGGATCCGGTCGGGATAGGCGTCGCCGAGGTCGGTGACGAACGCGACCTGGCCGGCCATGGCCCATTGGCCCCGCAGGGGTGGGAGTGACGGCGTCACGGCGACGACCTTCAGCTTGGCCGCCTTGGCCAGCTTCTCGGCCACCGCCGCCACCAGCTCGGCGACCTCGCTGCGGACCCTCGCCGTCCCCAGGTCGGGGAGGATGGCCACGGTCCGCCCCGCGATGTCGTGGGATCCGAGGTCCGACTCCCAGGCGCCCACGGCGGGAAGGCTCAGCGGATCGCGCTGGTCGAAGCCGTTGCAGGCGTCGAAGAAGCGAGCCGTGTCTCGCACCGATCGGCTCAGGCACCCGAGCACGCTGGTGAGCGGCTCGACGCCGGCGTTGGGCCCCTTGGGGATGCGTCCGTAGGTGGCCTTCAGCCCGAAGAGACCGGAGAACGCGGCCGGGATTCGGATCGAACCGCCTCCATCACTTCCGGTGGCGATGGGGAGCAAGCCCCCTGCCACCGCCGCGGCCGTCCCTCCCGACGAGCCACCGGGCGTACGAGACAGGTCCCAGGGATTGCGGGTCGTGCCGTGCAGCTGGGTCGACGTGCAATTGATGCCCCCGAACTCGCTCGCGGTGGTCTGGGCGGCCAGGACCGCGCCCGTGTGCCGGAGACGGGCGATCGAGGTCTGGTCGAATCCCGACACCCGGTCCTTGAAGATCATCGAGGCCTCGCTGTAGGGCCAGCCCTGCACGCGTTCGAGCTCCTTCACCCCGAAGGGGACGCCGCCGAAGGGGAGAGAGACGTCCGCGCCGCGAGCAAGGTCGCGGGCCCGGTCGAAGTCGGTGTGGGAGAACGCATTCAGGGGCGAAGCCTCGATCGCTTCGATGCAGTCGTCGAGTGCTTCCAGCGGTGAGATCTTGCGAGCCCGGAAGGCCTCGACGAGGCTGCACGCGTCGTTGGGCCAGGGCGCGGTCATCGAGGCCGACAGTAGTGCATGGACGTCACGTTCGTGCTTGGGCGCCTAGCGACAATCCTTGCAACGTCCGAGCATGGCGAAGTGGTGCGGATTGATGTCGAAGTCGAACTCCGACTTCGCCGCCCGCGACAGGCCCAGGAAGATCTCGTCGGGCGCCTCGATCATGGCGCCGCACTCTTCGCAGACGAAATGGCCGTGAGCACTCGCAGCGAGATGGTACGTGGCGGGGCCGTGGCCGAGATGGGCATGGACGACGACGCCCAGCCGCTCCAGGTCGTCGAGGTTGCGGTAGATCGTCGAGATGTGGACATCGGGAGCGATGGCCTGGACCTCGGCGCCCAATTCCTCGGCGGTGCGGTGTCCTCGGGAATCGAACAGCGCGTGCAGGAGCAGGACGCGGGAGCTCGTCACCCGTCCCCCCTGCTCCCGAAGCAGGGCCAGGACGTTCTCGACCGAGTCGACGTTGCCTGACGCCGCATCAGCCGGCGTAGAACTCCTGGTCACAGGCCCATGGTACGCCGGGGGCCACGGCCCGACAAGGGCCTGTTGCGACCTGGTCGCATACTTCCTAGGGTGTCGCGCTGGGTCTCGAGTACGAGGAGGCGCGAGCGATGGCCAACCCCCGGGCCAGGCTCCTGAAGATCCGCGACGGTCTCACTCCGAGCGAGTGGTTCAGGGTGAGCGGCATGGCGGTGACCGTCGTCGGCCTCCACGTGATCGGGTGGGGGATGTTGGCCCTCGCCCTGGGGCACCACTATCGCATCAGCAAGACAGAGGTGTTCGGGGTCGGCACCGGGATCCTCGCCTACACCCTGGGCATGCGCCATGCCTTCGATGCCGATCACATCGCCGCCATCGACAACACCACACGGAAGCTCGTCAACGAGGGCAAGCGGCCCCTCAGTACCGGCTTCTTCTTCTCGCTGGGGCATTCGTCGGTCGTCTTCGTACTGGCGGTGTTCTTGAATTTCGGCATCCGTTCGCTCGACCGGGCTGTCAGCAGCAACAGTTCCGCATTGCACAAGACCACGGGGATCATCGGAAC
>DATNJD010000268.1:0-2795 GCA_035604075.1 Acidimicrobiales bacterium | reverse complement strand
TCTCCGACCCCGTGTCCGTTCGTGTCGTTGATCGCCTTGAATCCATCCAGGTCGGCGACGACCACGGTGACGGGTCGGTCGTAGCGTTCAGCTCTGTTGGCCTCCACCACCAAGGCCTCCTGGAACGCCTGGTAGTTGAGGCAACCGGTGAGGCCGTCGTGGGTCGCCAACCCGTGGAGCCGTTCGGTGAGGGACTGCCGTTCTCGTTCCCAGATGTACCGGTTCATGGCTCCCGTGGCCGATATTCCACCGGCCACTCCGATCATGACCGCCGTGGCCAAGGCCCGGGCCCCGCTCACCGGCGGTCCGGCCAGGAAGATCACGCCGAAGCAGCCGAGGGCCAGCCCGGCGAGGCCGATCACCGCCGGCAGGCGGTAGAGAAGGCCCCCGAACAGAACGGGGAGGACGAGCAGTCCCGCCAGGGGGCTCCCGGCCCCACCGTCGAGGCCGAGAGCAAGGGCGATGACGGCCACGGTGCCGACGGACCACCAGAAGAAGAAGACGCCGCGCCAGGAGGCCGTCAACGACCGCGTGCCGACAGGGCCGATGACGACCATGCTGCCGACGATCGTGGCGATGTCCACGATCATGAGGATCCCGTGACGCGGAGAATGCGGGGTGACGGCGATGTAGACGAGCAGCAGAAGCCCACCGAGGACGAACGACGCGATCCCCATGTACAGGTGCCGACGCCAGAGATCGTGCTCGGAGCCTTGAACCACGGCGTCGAGGGCCATGACGCGTTCGGTCGACCGGACCCGGGGGGCACGACGGGACGCGATGGACCTCACCTCGGGACTATCGGCACCGGCGGGTCAAACCCTTATCCGGTCGGATCGATTAGGGCCAGGACGCAGGAGGTGCCGTTGGCCCTGGTGGGCACCAGGGTGTCAGGCGTTCCGGTTGATCCTGCCCCTCAGGGCCATCAAGGCCAGCGACATGCTCACCGCCCCGATGCCCATGAGGGCGGCCAGGCCCTCCATGAGGGTCCGGACCTCCCATCCGGAGGTGATGAGGGATCGCAGCGCCCCGAGGAGATAGGTGATGGGGTTGTAGGTGGCGATGGCCGAGAACCAACCGGTGAGCGCCTGCTTGGGCACGACGGCATCGCTCAGGAAGAACAGCGGGAAGAAGATGACGAAGGAGGCACTGACGGCGGCGGGACTCCCGGTCTTGAGGGCCACGGCATAGGGAAGGCCGGTGAATACCAGTCCCCAGAGGGCTGAGAATCCGATGAAGGCCAACACGCCGGGGACGCCGGTGACGAAGCGCACCCCCACACCGAAGCCGATCCCCAGCACCGGCAGGCACAGAATGATGATCACGACAATGTCGGCCACCATCAGTCCCAGCAGCAAAGAGACGCGGCGGATGGGTGTCATGCAGAGCCGGTCGAAGTAGCCGCCCTGGATGTCGCTGACGAGCGTGGGAGCCCGCGACATCCCCGTGACGGCGAACGCGATGGCCATGGGGATGAGAAAAGCCTTGTAGCTGAACCCCGGGGCGCCCCGGGCCAGGTTCTCGAGGGCGCCCAGGTTCACCGTATAGAAGAAGGCCGGCACGAGCACCGCCGGGAGCACCGACGCCGGCTCACGCGGGATCTGGCGCAGGGCTCGTCCGGCGACGGCGCGGACGTCGCGCAGAAAGCCGCCCTCCCTGGCCCTGATCGGTACGTCGTCGACCGCTCTCACCGGACGTCGCTCACGTCGATGTGCGACCCGGTCAGCTCGGCGAACACGTCGTCCAGAGTCGGGGTGCGCAGGGCCAGGCTCTTCACCTTGAGGCCGGTCCGGCTGAGCGCGATGACGACCGAATTGAGGGCCACGGAACTGTCGGAGGTGCGGATCGTGATCGTCTCGTCCTTCACCGAGGCGCCGTCGACCACGTCCATGTGGCGAAGGGTGTCCAGGGCGGTGGTGTCCGTGCCTTCGGTCTCCACGATGATCATGTCCTGGCCCATGGAGCGCTTCAGCACGTCCGGTGGACCCTCGGCCACCAGACGACCCCGGGAGATGATCCCGACCCGGTCGGCCAAGGCGTCGGCCTCGTCGAGGTACTGGGTGGTGAGGAAGATCGTCATGCCCAGGTCGGCGTTGAGCCGGCGCACCTCCGACCACACGCCGGCCCGGCTGGTCGGATCGAGTCCCGTGGTGGGCTCGTCGAGGAAGAGAACCTCCGGGTTGTGTATCAGGGCGGCGGCGAGGTCGAGACGGCGCTTCATGCCACCGGAATACGTCCCGATGCGACGGTCGATGGCATCGCCGATGTCGACGAGATCGAGGACGTCGTCGAGCCGTCGGCGGATCTCCGGGGACGTGAGCCCGTAGAGGCGGCCTTGGAGAACGAGCAACTCACGGCCATCTTGACGATCATCGAGGGCCGCCTCCTGCAGGGCGACACCGATACGGAGCCTCACCTGCTGCGGTTCCTCGACGACGTCATGGCCGGCCACCACGGCCTGCCCGGCACTCGGGCGCAGGAGCGTGCACAGGACCCTCAGCAGCGTCGACTTCCCGGCCCCGTTCGGCCCCAGGAATCCGTAGATCTCCCCCGGCCGGACCTCGAGGTCGAGCCCGTCGACGGCGGTGACCGCCCCGAAGCGCCGGACCAGACCTTTCGTGCGTACCGCCGCCGGTGCGGCGACGGGCTCCCGGGTCGTGATGGGTCCGCACGTCTCGTGATACTCATTCGCATCGTACATACTGATAAGTATCTACTATGCTGGCGAGTAGCGCAACCCTCTATGACTATCCAGCCGACCCAGCCGACCCAGCCGACCCAGCCGACCCAGCCGA
>DATNJD010000267.1:0-2184 GCA_035604075.1 Acidimicrobiales bacterium | reverse complement strand
CGGGCCGTGCAGGAGGCGGCCGAGTCCGCCGGCGCCCGCAAGCCGGCCTACATCATCGAGGAGCCCATGGCGGCCGCCATCGGGGCCGGGCTGCCCGTGCACGAGACGACCGGCAACATGGTCGTCGACATCGGCGGCGGAACGACAGAGGTGGCCGTCATCTCTCTCGGTGGCATCGTGACGAGCCAGTCGGTGCGCATCGGCGGCGACGAGCTCGACGAGGCCATCATCTCGTTCATCAAGAAGGAGTACAGCCTCGCTCTCGGTGAGCGGACGTCGGAGGAGATCAAGATCGCTCTGGGATCCGCCTTCCCTCTGGAAGAGGAATTGCACGCCGAGATCCGCGGCCGCGACCTGGTGACGGGTCTTCCGAAGACCATCGTGGTGTCGACCGAAGAGATTCGCCGTGCCATCGACGAACCGGTCTCGGCCATCGTCGACGCCGTCAAGGTGACGCTCGACAAGACACCGCCGGAATTGGCGGCCGACATCATGGAGCAGGGCATCGTCCTCACCGGGGGCGGGGCGCTGCTGCACGGTCTCGACGCCCGGCTGCAGGAGGAGACGGGCATGCCCATCGTCGTGGCGCGCGATCCGCTGAACTGCGTGGCCATCGGCAGTGGGCAGTGCCTCGAGGAGTTCGACGCCCTCAAGCAGGTGCTCATCACCTCTTCCGCCGGGTGATAGCCGGCCGCGCCCGGCGCGGAGACCGTCCCGCCCTCGCCGACACGCCGCCGACGTGCCCACGGCCTGCCGGTGGAGTGGGCGGCATCGCCTGAGCGCGGTCCGAGATGGCCAGGACGCGCCGTGCCCGACGCCCCCGGCTCACCATCGGGCTGTTGGTTCTGGCGTCGATCACGATCATCACGCTCGACTACCGCGGTGACGCCCACGGGGTGATCACCAGCCTGAAGAGTGCGGCCCACGACGCCTTCTCGCCGGTGCAGCGCGGGGTCGACGACGTGACCCATCCGATCGGCAGCTTTCTGGCCGGCGCCGTGAACGGCGGCGAGATCCAACAGGACAACGCCGAGCTCCGGCAGGAGGTGGGCCGGCTGCAGGCTCAGGTGTTGGCCCATCAGGCCACCGCCAACGCGGTGAAGGCGCTCGATCAGCTCAACAATCTGACGTGGACCCAGGGAATCCCGACGAAGACGGCGCAGGTGATCGCCCTGAACCCCTCCAATTTCGCCGCCACCATCGAGCTCGGCGTGGGGGCCCACGGGGGAGTGGCGCCGGGGATGCCAGTGGTGGGCGGCGCCGGCCTGGTGGGCGAGGTGATCTCGACGACGGCCACGACGAGCACGGTGCGATTGATCACCGACGCCGCCTCCGCCGTCGGCGTGCGCTTCGGACCGGACACGGCGGACCTGGCCCTGGCCCAGGGCGACGGGATCGACAAGCCACTCGTGGTGAACTTCATCAGCCCCGGTACCGCGCTGCACAAGGGCGAGGTGCTGACGACGAGCGGACTGCAGAACGGTCTCTTCCCACCGCTCATCCCCGTGGCCCGGATCACCACCTTCCGGTCGGCCGCCTCGGCGACCCAGGAGAGCGTGACGGCGGCGCCGGTGGCCGACCTGGCCCAACTGGAGTACGTCGACGTTCTGCAATGGACGGCACCGGGATGAAACGGACGGCACCGCGATGAAAACGGACGGCACCGGGATGACGTCGTGACCTCGACCGACCTGGCCCGGTCCACCATCGTGATGGTCGTGGTGCTGGCCGTGCAGCTGACCCTGCTCGACAGCGTCCGGGTGGCCGGGGCCCACCCCGACGCCATGCTGCTGCTGCCCGTCGCTGCCGGGTACGTGGCCGGGCCCGACCGGGGGGCGGGGTTCGGCTTCGCCGCCGGGCTGCTGGCCGATCTCTTCCTGCCCACCACGTTCGGTCTGTCGGCCCTGGTGGGCTGCCTGCTCGGCTACGGGACGGGGATGGCGACCCGGGGGCTCGTGCGCAGCTCGTGGTGGCTGCCTCCCATCGTGGCCGCCGGGGCGACCTCCATGGGGCTCGCTCTGTACGCCATCCTGGGGGCCGTGCTCGGAGACCCAGGCATGGTGACCACGTCCTTGGCCCCCGCCCTGGTGGTGGCCACACCCGCCGCCGCCGTCCTCGCCACCCCCGTCGTGCGCATGGTCTCCTGGGCTCTTCCCGCCATGGTCTCCGGACACGGTGCCGGCA
>DATNJD010000266.1:0-3365 GCA_035604075.1 Acidimicrobiales bacterium | reverse complement strand
ACGATGACGATGCCCAGGCTCTCGTCACGGGTGATCGCCCCGGTCGGGCATACCTGCTGGCACGGCGCCGGGTCACAGTGGCGGCACCGGTTGGGGAAGGCCGTCGTTGCTTCCCGACCTGCGTCTACATGAATCCGGGTGCGAGGGACGGGGGATTCGAGGTATGCCGATATCGTGTCCCGACTGATCGAGTGCTCGATGGCGCAGGCGATCTCGCACTGCCGACAGCCGATGCAGCGCTCGGGATTGACGAACACGCTTCGCATGTCAGCCTCCTCTTCGCACTGTGACCCGAGCCCATGGGCTCGCCCTACCCTCATTCTCAAGCGCGACGGGTGGTCCGAACAGGGCCTTTGGTCCTGAATGGACGGCCGAGGGGTTCAGCCCGAAAGAGGTCCGGCGGCGGGGCCTTGTGGGGTCCGGTCGCTCAGGCCCCGCACACCGTGGCCGGACCCGGCTGGGCCAGGGAGTTCACGGCGTCGAGGTTGCGCTGCGTGCAATAGCGGAGCCAGTTGTAGGCGTGGGGGGACAATCGGTCGCACATCCAGTCCCAGTGCAGCGAAACCACGTCACCCGGCTGGACGTCGATGGCCAGAGAGACTCCGTCGACACCTCGCCGTACCTGTTCATCCTCTTCGTCGCCGAGGAGCAGTTGCGAACCTTTGAAGTACAGGCGCCGGCTGCGGACCGTCACGAGATCGCCGGTCACTGCTTCCACGTGTCCCCACCGGATACGGCAGCGGTCGAGAACCTCCAATGGCGGCCCGTCCATGCCGGCGCGCAAGAGCCCCAGCCAGGGATACACGGCGAAGACGTGAAAGCTGTGCTGGGCGACGCCCTCCGGAGCCGCTGACACCAACGGACCGAAGCGCGATCCCGCTCGACGCTCGAAGCGGTCACCGAGCGACGCCGCCAGCGCGGCGGGGGGTACGCGCGTGACCAATTCGTTGCCGGTCCAATACGCCTCGACGACACGGGGGTCAAGGGGATCGGCGATGCCGTTGCACGAGGCGATGAGCTGCAGGTAGGGCCACGCCCCTTCGAAGCGGGCGGCCAGGCGGCTCAGATCATGAAGCGCCGTCCCTTCGGAGCTCATTTGGAACAGGGCGAACGGATCTCCGGGCCCGCAGTAGCCGAGGGCGTTGGGGGGATAGGCGTAGCGGGCAAAGAGGACGGGTCCGGCGAGGAAGCGGCCGTGGCGTGAAGATGTGCGTACGCCGTCGCGCTCGGCCCCCCATCCTCCGTGAGGCCCGACGATAGGTCGCCGGAGACTCATGCGCTGACCACGTCGGAGCCCTGCGGCACCCGGGCCCGATGGCTCGCCCAGAGTACGGTCGCCGTTCCGCCGAGAATCAGGATGAGGCCGAGAGCCTGGGGTACGAGCGAGCGGGTGCCGGCCGCCGCTTGAAGCAGGGCCGTGACGACGGCGCTCGCGACGAGGACGGACGTGACATCGATGGCCCGGGCCCGCGCCAAGGCGGTCATCCAGGTCCCGACGTAGGCGGCCAAGAGAAGGCCGGTGAGCAAAGCCCACCCGAGCTGGTCGGCGCCGAGGGACCAGAGGAGGTGCAGAGCGCCGGTGGCGCCGAGGTAGACGACGAGGGCGAGCGACCCCACTCCCATCCGAACCAGGGCCACGGCCGAGGTGGCCATGTCACGCAGCAAGAGCTTGGCCACGACGACTTCCACGGCCCACAGAACGGTCGCCGTGAGCACGAACACCTCGCCACGGTCGGCTGACAGGTGACCCACGCCTCCGGTGATGGAGATCTCGCCGGCGACGAGCACGGCGACGGCGGCGATGTTCCATCGCGTCGGGCGCTCGCGGAGCAACGGAATGGCCAACAGGGCGACCCAGAGGACGAGGGTGTCACGCCAGAAGGCAGCGGGCGTGGCCGTCGTGTCGGCCAGGCCGTCGAAGAACAGGACAAAGGCGATCCCTCCCCCCACGACACCCACATAGGCCAGTCCTATCCAGCGGGCCGGTCCCCAGGTCCGCCACGGGCGAGGGGCTGTTCCCGGGCCGGTCGGACGGTTCACGGTGACGAAACGGCCGGCCCCCGAGGCCGCTCGCCGGCGGGCGATGGGCCGGGCCATCATGGCGCAGGAGGCGAGGACCAACGTCGCCACCACGTTCTTGGCCGTCGTGTACACCGAGGGTGCCGCGATGGCATGCACGCCGTAGCTGTTGACGAAGACGGACAGCCCGCTTATGAGGGCCGTGATGCCGGCCACGGTGACGCCCGGAAAGCCACCGGAGCCACCGCCGTCGGCCCGGTCGTCGGTACTTCCGACCCGACCCCACGTCGTGTGGGCGCTCATGGCCGGTCCTCGTCACCGCGTCTGCCTACGAGCGCCTCCGAGGCCGGGTTGGACCGTAAGTCCGCCGCCACCGCCTCGGCCTCGGCCGTGTCCACCCGATTGATGGCGTAGCCGCTGTGGACGACGAGCCACTCCCCGGGAACCGGCGGCGGTCCGTCGAGGGCGAGCAAGGAGACGCGATGGACGGTGCCGTCGACGTCCTCGACGTCCACCGCACCGTGATCGACGTCCCGCAGGACGCGGTGCAGGCGGCTCACGCACATGTGTAGACCTCCTCGATCAGTTCGACGGCCTGTCGGACCGCTCCGGGGAGAGCGCCGTCGACCGCAGGGCTGAGACCCGATCCGTCGCTGAAGTCGGCGCCTTCGATGCCGACGACGATGACACGTGCCGGTGCGCGACCGACCGCCTGAGCCAGGCGCAATACCCCGGCCAGACTGATCCCGTGCGTACTGGTCACGCCGGGGCCTGTATTCCCCTCGGGAAGCTCGAGCACGTGCACTGTTCCGGGCGGCGACCCGGAGCGGACGGCGTCGATCACTATGGCCAGATCCGCCGTGTCCCATCGTCCGAGGAGGTCGAGCGGGTCGACAACGGGCCCCACGTCGTGGGCAGGGGTACGACCGGCGATCCGGGCGGCGGCCACGGGCCCGGCGCCGTCATCACGCCGGTACTCGTTTCCGAGGCCGGCCACGACGACGTACGGTCGCTGCCGGTCCTCGGCCTCCCCGCCGGTCGGCTGCGTCCTGGGAGTGGTCACGACGACACCACCGTGATGTCGAGGAAGTGGGCGGCGCACGAGATACATGGATCGTGGTTGCGTACTGCCTGCTCGCAGCGCCACTGAAGATCCTCGTCGCCCAGATCCAGGGAGTCCTGGACGACGCGACGCAGATCGGCTTCGATGATGAGTTGGTTCTGAGAGGTGGGGGGAATGATGCGTGCTTGTCGGATCGTTCCCGAACCGTCGATCTCATACCGGTGCAGAAGCAGACCCCGAGGTGCCTCGGTTGCTCCCGTGCCGAGTCCCTCCCGTGGGACCA
>DATNJD010000265.1:0-10814 GCA_035604075.1 Acidimicrobiales bacterium | reverse complement strand
CGTAGCGGGCGAAGGCGCCGTTGTCGAGGTGGGAGTCGACCGTTCCCCGGCGTCGTTCGCACTGCGAGGGTTTGCCTTCGCGGCAGCGCCGGCACGTGCCGCAGCGAGGCGAGGCGCCGCCCACGATCTCCTCACCCACCGCCCAGTCCGTTACGCCGTCACCCAGAGCGGCGATGGTCCCGGTGAACTCGTGTCCCCCCACGAGACCGGGCTTGCCCCAGCCCTCGAGCATGAGGTGGATGTCGGAGCCGCAGATCCCGCAGTGTCCGACCTCCACCAGCACCTGGCCGAGTCCGGGACTGGGCACCGGACGCTGCTCGACCTCCACCTCACCGGGGGCGCGGTAGACGGCGACGGGCATCACCTCGGGGCCGTCGCCCATGACTCCGTCGCTCATGACGACACCGCTCAGGCGCCGGCGGCGGCGCCGCCGAGGCCGATCATCTGCGCCACCCTGGCGCGGTGGACCGCTCCCGAACCGAACATGGCCGCTGCCACCTTCACCCGCTTCACATACATGTGCATGTCGTGCTCCCAGGTGTAGCCGATACCGCCCAGACACTGGATGCCCTCTTGGGCGAGCAATCGTTGGCAGTCGGCCACGCTGGCCTTGGCCGTGGCGATGGCGAGCGGGCGGCGCTCGTCGTCTTCGGCCACGGTGAGTGCCGCGAAGTAGGTGGTGGCCCGGGCCGACTCGAGGGCCACGAACATGTTGGACAGCTTGTGCTTGATCGCCTGGAACGACCCGATCTTCACCCCGAACTGCTCACGCTCGCCGACGTAGGTGTGGACGATGTCGAAAATGGCCTGACAGGTGCCGACGATCTCGGCCGCCAGGGCGGCGGTGGCCTCGTCCACCACCCGGCGCAGCACGGCGCCGGCCTCCCCTGGCTCTCCGAGGACGCGGTCCTCGTCCACGCGCACCGCATCGAGGACGACGGCGGCGTACTGCCGGCTGGCATCGAGGTCCTGCAGGGGCTCGGACCGCACGGCGGACTGGGGCACCACGAAGAGAGCGATGCCGTCGTCGCCGGTGGTGTCGCCCACGCGCGCCGCGACGACCAGTTCGTCGGCCCGGGCGCCGTCGAAGACGAAGCGCTTCTCGCCCGTGAGCACCCAGGCCCCGCCGTCGCGCACGGCCGTGGTCGTGACATCGGCGACGTCCCACGATCCCGACGGCTCGGCCACGGCCAGGCTGCCCACGGTGCCGTCACGGGCCACGGCGCCGAGGAAACGCCGGCGCTGGTCGGGGCTTCCGGCACCCTGGATGGCGGGGACGAACTGGGCCGCCGTGGCCAGGAAGGGAGCGGGGGCGATGACACGGCCCAGCTCCTCCGCCACCACGGCCAACTCCACGAATCCGAGCCCGATGCCGCCGTCTTCCTCGGCGATGGTGAGCGCGGGCCAGTCGAGCTCGACCATGCGGGCCCAGAGTTCCTCTGTCCCCTTGCCCTCCTCGATCACCCTCCGGACGAGCGACGGTGGGCACTCGCGTTCGAGCACGTCGCGCACCGAGTCCCTGAGTGCACGCTGGTCGTCGGACAGTTCCAGGTCCACGCCGCCGCCTCTCGACCTACGGCGCGGCCGTGACCACGAGCGAGTCGACGGCCACCGCCCCCCGTGATTGGACCACGACCGGATTGAGGTCGAGCTCGGACAGGCGTTCCCCGCACGCCGACGCCAGGCGGGCGACGGCCAGGATCACGTCCACCAGAGCCTTGACGTCGGCCCGGGGCCGGCCCCGGGCCCCGAGGAGCAGCGCGTAGCCGCGCAGCGACTTCACCATCTCTTCGGCGTCGCGGCGGTCGAGGGGGAGCGGCCGCACGGTCACGTCCTTCAGCACCTCGGCGAAGACGCCTCCCGTGCCCACGAGGACGGCGGGACCGAAAACGGGGTCACGGGTGACACCCACGATCATCTCGACGCCGCCCTCCACCTGCTGCTGGATCTGGACGCCTTCGATCCGCGCCTTGGGCTTGGCCTTCGTCGCCCGGGCCACGAGTTCACCGTGCACCGTGCCCGCCTGTCCGGCGCTGGCCACACCCAGCTTCACCAGGCCGGCGTCCGACTTGTGCGGGAAGTCGGGCGACGCCAGCTTCATGACCACCGGGAAGCCGATGCCCTTGGCCAGGCGTCCCGCCTCGGCCGCCGTGTGGGCCAGGCCCTCCCCGGCCATGGGGATGCCGAAGGCGGCGAGCAGTCGGCGGGCCGCGTCGGCACCCAACGGGCCGCCCGCCGAATCGGGCTCGGCAAGCACGGCGGCGGCGGCGGCGGGAAGCTTGGTGGACATCTTCTTGCGGGCCCGGAAGTTCGACGATGCCTCTTCGTAGCGGGCGAAGTTCCGCAGAGCGCCGAAGCAGTTCCGAAACGACCGGAACATGGGGATGCCCGCCTCGATGAGGGTTCGAAATCCCTTCTCGTCGGTCTTGAACGAATTCCACGTGACGACGATGGGCTTGGCCACCTCGTCGGCGAAGGCCACAATGTCCTCGGCGAAACGGTCGGTGAGCCGGCCGAGGGCCCCGGTCAGCCCGATGACGATGACGTCGACGTTCGGGTCGGCGGCGATGAGGTCGAAGACGCGCTTTCTGTCCTCGACGGGATTGGTGACGAGGAACTGGGCCCCGTTGTCGACGGGGTTGTCGACGGTGAGGTAGTCGGGGATCATCTCCCGCAAGGCGTCGCGCGTCTTCTGCGACAGGATCGGGACCGGGACACCGCTCGCCTCCGCCACCTCCGCCATCAG
The DNA here is from genome assembly GCA_035604075.1 of Acidimicrobiales bacterium. GTDB lineage: Bacteria > Actinomycetota > Acidimicrobiia > Acidimicrobiales > UBA8190 > Palsa-661. The sequence goes on along the minus strand of DATNJD010000265.1, from coordinate 8,068 downwards.
TGTCCCCGATCCGCCCGATATGGAGTAGAGGCAGCAGTTGGGGCCGGTGCCGGCGGGCAGCTTGGCGAAGAGCGCAGCCGTTTCGAGCAGCTCGTCGAGATCGCCCACGCGGACCACGCCGTACTGCCGGAACAGACCGTCGACGACGGCGTCGGAACCGGCCAGGTGACCGGTATGGGAACTGGCCATCCGGGTACCCGCCGTGGTCGCACCCATCTTGAGCGCCACCACCGGCTTGCCCTGGGCATTGGCCGCTTCGAGGGCCCGACGGAGCTTGGGCGGGTCCTTGAATCCCTCGAAATAGCCGGCGATGACCTGGGTTTCGTCGTCGTAGGCGTAGTACTCGATGAAGTCCGCCGCCTCGAGGTCGAGCTCGTTGCCGGTGGGGACCCAGCGCGAGAAGGCGATCCCGAATTCGGTGCCTTGGACGAGCGGTCGTCCCTGGTGCCCGCTCTGCGTCACCAGGCCGATGCGCCCGCCGCGGCGCGTGGGCGGTTCGGGGAGGACCTCGAAGGCGTTGGTGTTGGTGTTGGGACCGAAGATACGGATGCCGTAGCGCGCCGCCATCTCGCCCACTTCGCGTTCGATCGCCGCTCCCTTCTCGCCCACTTCGGAGAAGCCCGCGGTGAAGATGAGGACGTAGGGCACACCGTGCTTCCCGCACTCCTCGACCACCTTGGCCACCAGGCGGGTGCCGACGTTGATCACGGCCAGGGTCACCTCGGCCGGGATGTCGGTGACGTGCTCGTAGACGGGGATGTCACCGATCTGGCCGCCCTTGGCGTTCACCAGGTACCAGCTCTCCCCCCAGCGTTCCGCGTGGGTGCGCCGCACGCGGTCGGGATCGGCATTGCGGTTGACGGAACCGACGAGGGCGACGGCCTTCGGGTGGAAGAACTCCTCGAGGTCCATCCGTTGTTGCGCCACAAACGTCCCCTCCCCGGTGCCGTCGTCTGCTTCAGTCGTTCAGGTGCGTGGTGCCGTGGAAACATGACGCCAGCGTCAGCATGACGAGCAGTGTAGGTCAGGAAGAGCACGGACCGACAAGCCGCACAGGGTGCGGGAATAACGTGGCCCGGTGGACGGCGAGCCCCTCTCGTACTGGCGCAGCGCCGCCGAGGACGCGGCCATGCAGGACGATCATGTCTTCGTGTGGAAGGCGATGCTCGACGGCGTGGGCGCCGACCTCGTCGGTCGGCGGGTGCTCGAGGTCGGGTGCAACCGGGGAGGGTTCCTGCGGCTGGCCATCGACGGATGGGCCATCGCCGGGGGATGGGGCTACGACCCGGCGGCCGCCGCCGTGGCCGATGCCCGCCGCCTCACCGGGCGACGGCATCTGCACTTCGAAGTGGCCGACACCGTCCCCGACGGGTGGCGGGGCTTCGACGCTGCCTTCAGCCACGAGGTCCTGTACCTGATCCACGACCTGCGCGCCCACGCCGAGGCCGTCTTCGCCGCCCTCGCTCCGGGCGGTTCCTACTACGCCGTCATTGGCATGCATACCGGCAGTCCGGTGGCCGTCGATTGGCATCGGACCCATGCGCCCGAGTTGGCCCTCCCGGCGCTCTACGACATCGACGACGTCGTGGTCTCGTTCGCGGCTGCCGGCTACGAGGCGGCCGCCTCTCGCCTCAATCTCGGGTTCATTCCCACCGCCGGACACGTCCCGGGGTTGCTCGAATGGCTCGATTATTACAACGAGACGAAACTGCTGCTGCGCTTCACCCGCCCGCCGAGTCGTTGAAAGCAGGCGCCGCCCCGGCCCCATGTCCTTGGTCGACCTGATCTACCCGGTGGGGGATGATGGGCGTTGTGCAGGCCCTGCGGGTACGGGTACTCGGCGGCTTCGAGGTGGAGGGCGTCGACACGGCCCGGCTCGGCAGCCGCAAGGCACGCATGCTCCTGAAGGTCCTCGCCCTGGCCCGGTCGAAGCCGGTCACCGCCGAGTTCCTCGCCGATTGCCTGTGGCCCGACGGCGCGCCCAGTCGCCCGGGCAATCAGCTCTCGGTCCTGGTGAGTCGCCTGCGCAGCGCCCTCGATCCGTCCCTTCTCGTCCGCTCCGATGCCGGATATTCGCTAGCCGTCGAATGGCTCGATCTCGACGCCATGGCCGCTCTGGTCGACGAGGGATGCCGGCGCCTGGCGGCCGGCAACACCACCGCCGCGGCGGTGGCGGCGACGGCGGCGCTCGCCCTGGCCCGCGGGCCACTGCTCCCCGAAGACGCCGACGCGCCGTGGGCCGAGGCCGATCGGGCGACGGCCGCCCGGGTGGTGGTGGCGGCGCGGCGCATCGCCGCCGACGCCGCGCTGGCATCGGGTGATTTCGTTCATGCCGCGCTGCTTGCCCAGGGCGCGCTCGACGACGACGGCTTCGACGAGCCGGCCCTGCGCACGCTGATGGCGGCACTCGCCGGCGACGGCCGCCCGGCCAGCGCACTGGCCGCCTACGCCGACATGCGCACCCGTCTGGCCGAAGAGCTGGGCGTGGACCCGACGGCCGACACCGAGGCCGTGCATCGCGCCATCCTCCTCGGAGAACCGGTCCCGGGGCTCACCCTCGACGGCGCCGTCGGCGACGCCGGCTTCGGCGACGTGGCCCGTCGGTCGGAGGATGGCGCCGTCCCGCCCGGCCGACGCGCCGCCATCGAGGCCCTTGACGCGCAATTGCACGCGGCGCGTGACGGTCACGGCGGTCTGGTGGTCGTCGCTGGTGAGGCCGGGATGGGCAAGACACACCTGGTCGACCGGTGGGCCGCACGCGTGGCCCTGTCGGCCACGGTGCTCGTGGGACGCTGCGACGAACTTTCGCGCGGGACACCTCTCCAGGCGATCGTGGACGCTCTGGAGGAACATCTGCGCGGCCTCGACCCCGACGCTGCGGCCCAGGTGCTCGGGCAGGAGTCCGAGGTGCTCCGCCCGTTCATGGCGCCATTCGTCGGCGCGCCGTCCTTGCCCGCCTCGGGACTGCGCGACTGGGGAGGGGGGCAACTGGTGGCCTTTGCCGCCATCGTGGCCGTACTGGCACGCCTGCCGGCACCGACCGCGCTGATCCTCGACGACATTCATCTGGCCGGCTCGGCCACGCTCGAGTGGCTCGACTACGTCGCCCGCCGGGCCGGCGGGCTCCCCCTCCTCGTCGTGGCCACCGAGCGACCCGAAGAGGCCGTCGCCCTGCCCGCCGGCACGACGATCGAACTCGCCCCCCTCGACGAAACAGCGGCGGCGGAGGTCGTGGGTCCGGACCGAGCGGGCGCTCTCGTGGCCCGCAGCGGCGGGAACCCGCTCTTTCTGATCGAGCTGGCCGACACCGAGTCGGACGTCACCTTGCCCGTCTCGATCCAGCAGGCCGTGGCGGCCCGGTGTGCACGCGCCGGGTCGGCGGCCGCCACGACGCTTCGGACGGCGGCGATCATCGGTCCCGAGGTCGACCTCGATCTTCTGGCCGCCGTGGTCCGCACGCCACCCACCGAGCTGCTCGACCATCTGGAGGAGGGAGCGCGGCGTGGGCTCCTGGTCGAGACCGGTGGGCAATTCGTCTTCCGCCATCAACTCGTCCGGGATGCCCTGGTCGAGGCCACGAGCGCCACGCGCCGGGCGTTCGCCCACCGGGAGGCGGGCCGGGCGTTGGCGGCCCGACCGACACGCGACGCCTACACCGTCGCCCACCATGCCCGGCTCGGGGGCGACGAGGAACTGGCGGCACACTCCCTGTTGGAGGCGGCCGAGCTGGCGTCCACGCGCTTCGACCAGATCGAGGCCCTCACCTTGGCCGACGCCGCCATCGAGCTGATCCCGTCGGCGCCGGCCCTCGTCCTGCGGGCGCGTGTCCGGATGATGCTCGGCGACTACGTCGGGTCCCTGGCCGACGCCCGGGCGGCCGGCGACCGTGGCGCGGGGTCGGAGGCACTCGAACTGCAGGCGTGGGCTTCGCACTACCGACGCGACTTCGCCGAGGGGGCACGCCTGGCCGACGAAGGCGCCGCCCGGGCCGAGCGCGACGGCGACGGTGACGCGCGCGTCGGATGCCTGGGCGTGGGCGGCTGGACCCGGCAGGCGGCCGGTGACCTGGCCGGAGCCGAGGAACGGTTCACCTCCGCCTCCGAATCGTCGTCGGCCCCATGGCGTCCGGTAAGCGCCATGTGGCTCGGTGGGCTGCGCGTGCACCAGGGCCATGTCGAGGAGGGCCTCGAATTGCTGCGCCCGGCCATGGCAGGAAGCGGCGTCGCACCCTGGGGGAGCCCCACCGCGCATGCGCTTCTCTTCGGTTCCCAGGCCCTCGCCCATCTCGGCCGGCCCGTCGAGGCGCTGGCCGCCGTCGACGCCATCGAGGCCGAACAGGCCCGGACAGGAATCGTGCGCTGGGCGGGTCGGGCCGAGAACACCCGGGGCTGGATCCTGCGCAACATCGGTGAAGAGGCGGCGGCCGATGAATTGAACGAGGCCGCCCTGGAGCGCGCCGGCGCCATCGGGATGTCCGAGCCCATGTCCCACGCCCACCTCGACCTGGCCGCCGGCGCCATGCTTCGACGTCGGTACGACGAGGCCGCCCGGTCGATCGAGGCGGCCCGGGCCCTCGGTGACGGCCACGCCCTAGCCTGGCGCCACTCGATGCGCGCCGACCTCTACGCCGCCGAGATCGCCCGGGCCACCGGTCGGGCCGAAGAGGCTCTGGCCCTGGCCGAGGCCTTGGTGGACAGGGCTGCCGGCATGGGCGTCGAGCGCCACCGGGCCCTGGGGAGCCTGGTGGTGGCGCGGGCCCGCCACGACCTGGACATGGCGGTCGACCTGGGCCGGCTCGAGGCCCTGCTCGAGACCCTCGCCCGGGTGGCCGGCCTCGAGGTGTGGCGGCTCACGGCCGACGCCGCCTCGACGTTCGGGGTCGATCGGTGGTGGGATCTGGCCGAGCGGCGCGCCGATACCCTCACCCGCGCTGCGGGCCCTTACGCCGGGACGCTTCGACGGGTCGCCTCGGCGCGACTGGACAGAACGCGCAGCGCCAACACCAGGGGCTGAGGCGAGGGCCCGAGACTCTCGACGGCCTCGGCGCACAGCCTCCGGTGCTCGGTATCGGACAGGGAGGCCACGAAATCCGCACTCGCGGCGGAGCCCAGACGCCAGGCCACGAGGTCGTCGGGGTCCCCGATCCCCGTGTCCACGCGCCGCGTGACCACCACGGGCGAGCGCAGTCCGGCGGCCAGCGCCATGGACCGCAGTCGCCCGGGATCGGCCACCACCGGCTCCTGCTCGTCCTTCAGGCGACGGAACCACGGGGGCGGCACCCAGCCCCGGCCCACCAACAGCTCATCGACGATCGCTGCTGCCGGCGGGCGCTCCTCGGTGCGGGCGAACGACACCGCTACCACCACGCCCCCCGGCACCGTGACCCGGCCGGCCTCGCGCAACAGGGCCACCGGGTCGCCGACGTGCGACAACACGAACGCCGCCACCGTGGCGCCCACCGCGTGGTCGGCCAGGGGAAGGGCGCAGGCGTCGGCCACGATGGACGGCGGCCGTCGGTGACGACGGTGCTGGAGCATCGGCCACGATGCGTCGAGGGCGATGGGCCGGCCCCCGGCCTCGCCCACGACGCGCGACGTCGCCCCCACGCCGGCACCGAGGTCGAGGACACGCCGACCCGACAGCTCCGACGCGTGGTCGGCCAGGGCCCCCCGGCTGAGCGCCTCGTAGACGCGCTCGGGACCCGACCACCATGCCGCCGGCGACGAATAGGGCGCCGACCCGGTCACAGCCGGGCGAGTCCCGCGTCGGCTCGTTCGACCCACCACGCCAGCTCGGGGCCGGGGCCGCCGAGGGCCTTCTCCCAACCGAACCACACCGACCCGGCCAGCAGCGCCAGATCGAGCGCTCGGTCCCACCATGGGCCCGTGACCACGCCCTGTGCCTCGAGGGCATCGCGATAAGCGTCCGCCGTGTCCTCTTTCGACTGCGGGAGCTTGGCCGCGTTGATGGCCAGGTACCAGGCCAACTCGACCGTGGGACACCCCTCGCCGGGCATGGCCCAGTCGAGCAGCACGGTGGTGCCGTCGGGTCGGCTCCCCAGGTTGCCCATCTTCCAGTCGCCGTGGAGGAAGGTGCGGGGGCACGCCCTCAGGGCGTCGGTCAGCGGCGTGGGGTCGGCCGCCAGGGCCAGAACGGCATCGGCCACGGCCGGGGCGAGCGACGGGTACCGCGTCCACCCGTCGACGATGAGCGGCGGGACGACGTCGGGCCAACCGCGCTCTTGCTCGACGACCATGTTGTCCCGGCTGAACTCGGCGAAGCGGTGGACGTCGGGCGTCAGACCCACCGTGTCGTGGAAGCCCCAGAACGACGCGTGCAGGGTGGCCATGTGGTCGACGAAACGGAGGTGTTGGTCGAGCGGCACCGGCTGGTCGCCTTCGGGAACGAGCCATGGCGACATGTCGCGCATGAGGATTGCCGCACCCCAGCCGTTGCGGCCGAACCCGGTTGCCACGCCGACGACGCCGTGATCGATACACGACGGGAGACGGTCGAGGATGCCGGCGCGCCACACGGTGACCGGCCGACATGCCAGGTCCCCCGTCGAACGCATGATCCAGTCGTCGTCGACGTGGAGGTACTTGACCACATGCGGTTCGCCGTCGATCGTCACCCGTTCGAAATGTGCCCCCGATTTCGAGTCGGCGGTGCCCCACGCCTCCCGCTCCGTCGCCCCGGCCAGGAGCTCCTCCACCGACGACGCCACCGGCCGCTCGACCACGGGCGAGGTGGTCGTACGCTCAGGCATCGACGACATCGGACGCCCGGTCGGCGGCACGTTGAGCGTCCTCCATGTCGGCGAGCAGCGCCGCCGGCCACCGGCCACCGCACCACACCGTGTCCCGGGCGATCAGCCCGTCCCGTAGTGCCAGAACGTGGACCTGGCGACAAGCGTGGGGCACGCCGCCTTCTTCCCAGGCCAAGTCGAACTGGACGAGCTCGCCGTCGGGCAGCGGGGTGCGTCGGAGGGTGTCGAACCGGCCGGGGTCGCCGAACCAACCCGACAGCTCGGCCTGGACGGCCTGGCGACCCCGGCGGACGAAGTGCCAGTTGGGCACGGTGGCATCCAACACCACGTCCGGGCAGAAGACATCGGCGTGGCCGACGGTGGCGGCGGTGATGCCGGCGCAGAATCGGTCGATAGCAGTTTCGGTCATGGTCACAGTGTCCACCAGGGGCTTTGCAGATGGTTTGCAGCGGTGACTGCAAGGACCCTGCAAACCGGACATTGGACCATGGCCCGAGACCGGCAGCACGACGCCGGGACCCCAGCGATCAAGGAGAGGCGACATGGCCATCGACGAAGACAAGCTCATGGGATACGTGCACCAGGCGGTGGGCGACTTCGGCTCACTGCTGAGCGCCGCCCTCGTCACCATCGGCGACAAGCTTGGATTGTTCTCGGCCCTGGCCGGGGCGGGGCCGCTCACACCGGCCGAACTGGCCGACCGGACCGGCACGACCGAACGATACGTACGCGAGTGGTCATCCGGACTAGCCGCCGCCGGTTACGTCGACTACGACGGCGACGGGCGCTATCTCCTCAATCCCGAACAGACGGTGGCTCTGACCGACGAGGAGAGCGCCGCCTACGTGGTGGGGGGCTTCCAGGCGATGCTGGCGGCCACCAGGATCGTGCCCCAGGCGATCGAGGCGTTCCGCACGGGCCGGGGCATTGGGTGGCACGAGCACCACGCGGATCTGTTCCAGGGGACCGAACGTTTCTTCCGGCCCGGCTACGCGGCGAACCTCGTGCAGTCGTGGATCCCGGCGCTCGAAGGCGTGGACGCCAAACTGCGAGCCGGCGCCACGGTGGCCGACGTGGGGTGCGGGTACGGGGCTTCCACCATCATCATGGCCAAGGCCTACCCGGCGTCGATCTTCCGCGGATTCGACTACCACGAGGGATCGATCGACGCGGCGCGCAAGGCGGCCGCCGAGGCGGGAGTGGGCAACCGGGTGAGCTTCGAGGTGGCGTCGGCCAAGGACTACCCGGGCACCGACTACGACCTGGTGTGTCACTTCGACTGCCTTCACGACATGGGCG
>DATNJD010000264.1:0-2795 GCA_035604075.1 Acidimicrobiales bacterium | reverse complement strand
TACCACGGCGGCCGCGGCCGCCGACGTGACCACGGCCAAGGTCGGCAATCTGGGCTCCGTCCTCACCAATTCGCAGGGCCAGGTTCTCTACTCCTTCACGAACAGCGCCGGAGCATCGGTCGCCTGCAGCTCGTCGTGCCTGGCCGTCTGGCCGGCGGCCACGGTGCCGGCCGGCACCACCACCCCTACCGGCAGTTCCGGGGTCGGGACCCTCGGTATCACGACTCTCAACCACGTCCGCCAGATCACCGTCAACAATCTCGCCCTCTACACCTACGCCGGCGACTCCGCCCCCGATGTCGCCAACGGCAACAACCTGGTCAGTTTCGGCGGGACCTGGCGAGTGGTGAAGGCCGTCAGCTGACACCGGTGACCCATCGCGCCATCGTGGCCACCGAGGTCGACGGCCGTCCCCACAGCGCGCTGGCAGAGCTCTCCGACGAGGACCTCCCTGAGGGCGACGTCACCGTCTCGGTCCTCTACTCGTCGCTCAACTACAAAGACGGCCTCGCCGTCTCCGGCAAGGGCCGCATCATCCGGAGCTTCCCCATGGTCTGCGGCATCGACCTGGCCGGCACCGTCGAGCGGTCCGACTCGCCGCGGTGGAAAGTCGGGGACGAGGTCGTCCTCACCGGATGGGGCCTGTCCGAGTCCCACCCGGGCGGCTACACGCAACGTCAACGCGTCCGCTCGGAGTGGCTCGTGCCCCGACCCGACGGCCTCAGCCTGCTGCAGTCCATGGCCGTCGGCACGGCCGGCCTCACCGCCATGCTCTGCGTCCTCGCCCTCGAGCACGGCGGGCTCCGTCGCCGACCGGCCGGCGATGGTGGCGACGAGGTCCTCGTGACCGGGGCCGCCGGAGGCGTCGGCAGTGTGGCCGTGGCCGTCCTGGCCTCGCTCGGCCACACCGTGGCGGCATCCACCGGCCGCCCCGAGACCCATGACTTCCTCCGCTCCCTCGGCGCCGCCACGCTGATCGACCGCCAAGACCTCGCCACCGCGTCAGGCCGACCCCTCGACCGCGAGCGCTGGGCGGCCGCCGTCGACGTCGTCGGGGGAGAGACCCTCGCCACCGTCCTGCGCCAGACCCGTTACCGGGGGACGGTGGCCGCCTGCGGTCTCACGGGTGGAAACGATCTCCCCACCACCGTCCTCCCCTTCATCCTCCGCGGCGTCACCCTGGCCGGGGTGGACTCGGTCTCCTGCCCCACCGACCTCCGCACCGAGGCCTGGCACCGCCTCGGACAGGACCTCCCCACCGACCTCCTCGACTCCCTCACCACCGTCGAGCCCTTGTCCCGGGTCCCGGCGTTGGCCGACGACATCGTGGCCGGCCGCACCCGGGGCCGTGTCGTCATCGACGTGAACGCCTGACCCCGGCCCGTCGCACGAGCCTGACGCCTGTGTCAGTATTCGGACTCGTTGAAGGGGGATCCATGACACAGCTCAACGAAAAGATCGAGTTCGACACCTCCGACGTCGACCGCTACATCGGCAAGCCCGTCGGCGGCGGCCAGCTGAAAGAGCCCGTCAACGTCACCGACATCCGCCGCTGGGTCCAGGGCATGCAGTATCCCAATCCCCTCCACTACGACGACGACTACGCGGCCCGCACCGTCTTCGGCCGCATCGTCGCCCCCCAGTCCTTCACCATCTGCTGCGACGTCGGCCACGGTGCCGGCCCGGCCATCGTCGGCCACATCCCCGGCACCCACATGATCTTCGGCGGCGACCAGTGGTGGTTTGCCGGCGCCCGCATCTACCCCGGTGACCACCTCCGGATGCGCCGTCGCTTTGTCGACTACAAGGTCTCCGACACCAAGTTCGCCGGTCCCACCATGTTTTCGCGCGGCGAGACCGTCTACACCAACCAGCGCGGTGAGCGCGTGGCCCGCCAGTGGTCGACGGCCGTCCGGTACCGTGCCGACGTGGCGCGCGACAAGGGCTTCTTCGCCGAGGCCGCTCCACTTCCCACCTGGACCGAGAAGCAGCTGGCCGACATCGAGACGCAGCGCATGCAGTGGATCCGCAGCCGCGCCGGTTCCGACAGCCCGACCCTCGAGGCGGTCGAGGTGGGGCAGAAACTCCCCACCCGCCCCATCGGCCCCCACTCCCTGCCCAGTCTGGCCTCGGAATGGCGCGCCTACACCTTCACCGTCTGGGGTTCGAGTTCGCACGAAGGACCCGACCACCTCCAGGAGGCGGGCTGGCTCCCCGAAATGGATCGCGACCTCGAGGGGGCCAAGGACGACCCCGAGCTCGGCGACGGCCTCTACCACGGGCCGTCGCGCGGGCACACCGACGAGGAACACGCCCAACTCATCGGCATGCCCCGCGGCTACGGCTACGGCGCCTCCATGGGGGCCTGGGTCCTCGACTACGTGGCCGCCTGGGCCGGTGACAGCGGATTCATCCGTCACTCGAACGTCCAGTACCGCTTTCCCGCCTTCGACGGCGACCTCACCCTTCTGGACGCAGACGTCACCGACACCCGGCACGACCCCATGCTGGGCGCCGCCCTCGTCACCCTGGAGGTCACCATGACCAACCAGGACGGGTCGATCATGGCCAAAGGACCCGTCGTGGTGGAGCTGCCGAGCTAGTCGCGCCGTCTCGGACGCCCGGACGAGCCCTCGGCGCCGGACCCCACGGAACACGTCGCCCCGGTGGCCACCTTCGCCGGCCCACCCCCCGACACCGAGCCCGGCATCGGTCCCCTCACCTTGGGCGGCCTCCTGGAGGAGGCCTGTGCCCGCCATTCGTCCCGGCAGGCCGTCGCCTTTCACGAGCCTGGC
>DATNJD010000263.1:0-4166 GCA_035604075.1 Acidimicrobiales bacterium | reverse complement strand
GTGTTGCCCATGAGCGTGTTCGAAGATATGACGTCGTTGCTCGAGGTGACGGCCGTCCCCGGCCCGGGATTGGGCGCTCCGGGGTCGACCGGGCCGTTGTCGGCCACTCCGATCCCTCCGCCGTTGTTGTTCGTGATGGTGTTGCCCGTGACCGCGGCGCTCGACACACCGTCGAGAGTCACCGTGTGCTCATCGGGAATCGCCTTGTTGGGGCTCACGCCGTTGCCCGAGATCGTGTTGGACGAGATCGTGAGGCCAGCGGCGCCCTCGGCCAGGATGGCCTCGTCGTTGGCCCCGCTGATGGTGGAGCCGGTGATGGTGACCCCAGAGACGTTCACGTAGATGCCGACGTCGCAGCCCGCCGCGTTCACGGTCTGCGTGATCGTCTGATTCACCGTCGCCACGATCTCGGCGCTCAGGCCGGTCCCGTTGACATTGGGATTGGGGCAGGCAACGGCACCGGCCGGTGACGCCCCTGGGAGTGCGGCAACACCCAGCGCTCCGGCACCCAAAGCCAAACCCAGACCGACGCGACTGATGGCGCGTCTCACGATATGCGAACGACGTACGAGCATGAAGGAACTCTCCCTTTTCTCACCATTGGTCCCGGTGCGCGCTGAATGAGGGTATGCGGCACCCGAGGTTGTTTCACCGCAGAGTCGAGCACTGATTCTCTCCCGCGTCCAGCGATTGACCCTTTTCTCTCCCTACGTGAGAAAGCGGACGGGTCGCGGGGTTTATCACCCACCGTTACGGGTATGGTCGCCCCAAATCGGTATCGGTGTCGTCCTCGTGACGGCGTCGGCCCATCACGCCCGGGACGCAGTTCTCCCGTGCCTGGCACAACCTCCGCGCCTGGCACAATGAGCGTCAGCCGGCAGGGGCCGGCGGCGGGACGGCGATCGGGAGGGGCGGATGCAGCGGCTCGAGGGAAAGGTGGCGGTCGTCACCGGCGGTGCCAGCGGCATCGGTCGGGCGGTGGCCGAGGCGGCCGCGGCGGCGGGCATGAAGATCGTCCTGGCCGACATCGAAGAGGCGGCGCTCAAGGACACGGCAGCAGCCTTCGAGGCCTCCGGAGCCGACGTCCTGTCCGTGGTCACCGACGTCTCGGTGGGCGCGTCGGTCGAGAACCTGCGCGACGAGGCCCTCTCCCGGTTCGGCGCCGTCCACCTCATCCACAACAACGCCGGCGTGGCCGTCGGGGGCCCGTTGTGGATGGTGTCCGAAACCGATTGGACCTGGGTCCTCGGCGTCAACCTGTGGGGAGTGATCCACGGCATCCGTGCCTTCGTCCCCCTCCTCGTCGAGCAGGGCGAAGGGCACGTCGTGAACACGGCGTCCCTCGCCGGGCTCACCTCGCCCGGCATGCTCGGCCCCTACAACGTCACCAAGCACTCGGTCGTCACCATGTCGGAGACCCTGTACCGCGACCTGGCCGTCGTCGGATCGGCGGTGGGCGTGTCGGTACTGTGCCCGGGCTTCGTCCGCACCGGCATCGCCGAGTCCGACCGCAACCGGCCCGAGTGGGCCCCGGCGCCGGCGGTGCCCGAGGGCTTGGAATTCCAGAACGTCGTCAGCACCCTGGTGGCGTCGGGAATCGAACCGGCGGACGTGGCCGCCCAGGTCATCGACGCCGTCCGCGGCAACCGGTTCTACATCATCACCCATCCCGACACCTTCGCCATGGTCGAGACCCGCCTCCGCGACATCCTGGCCGAACGCAATCCGAGCGACGCCCCCATCGGCTGACATCGTTCGGCCGGCATCGCCGGCCAACGGTGACAACCTCTCGGTCACCGCGCTACCGTCCACTCACCGACGCCACCATCAAGGAGTTCCTCGATGCCCAAATTCTCCTCCTACCCGGCCGGGACCCCGTCATGGGTCGATCTGTCCACCCCCGACACCTCCGCCGGCCAGGCCTTCTACGGAGCCGTGTTCGGGTGGACGACCTCCGACCTGGGACCCGAGGCCGGCGGCTACGGCATGTTCCAGAACGGCGGCGCCAACGTGGCCGGCATCGGACCCACCCAGGGCGAGGGTCAGCCCCCGGCGTGGACCACCTACATCTCGGTGATCGACATCGAAGCCACCGTCGCCCGGGCCACGGTGGCCGGGGCCACCGTCTTCGTCGAGCCCATGCAGGTAATGGAGGCCGGCCACATGGCGTTGTTCGCCGACCCGACGGGGGCCGTTCTCGGCCTCTGGCAACCCGGTCAACACATCGGGGCCGACGTGGCCAACGAACCGGGAAGTTGGTGCTGGAACGAGCTCAACACCCGTGACCACGCCAAGGCGGTCAGCTTCTACCGCCATGTCTTCGAATGGGACGCGGCCAAGGCGGACGCCCCGGGTATGCAGTACTGGGAGTGGAAGCGTGATGATGGCACCACCATCGGCGGCATGATGGAGATCCCGGCCACGGTGCCGGCCGAGGTCCCCGCCCACTGGCTCGTCTACTTCGCCGTCGACGACACCGACGCCACGGTGGCGGCGGCCGAGAAGCTGGGCGCCACCACCTATGTGGCCCCCACCGACATCCCCCCGGGCCGTTTTGCCGTCCTGGCCGACCCGGCCGGAGCCATGTTCGGCATCATCAAGATGGCACCGGCCGCCTGACGGGCGCCTGACGCGGACCCGTCACGCCTGCGTCAGCACGCTCACGCGCTGATCAGGACGATCCCCGTCGCCACGAGCACGGCCGCCGTCACCCGACGCGCTCCGAAGCGTTCCTTCAGGAAAAGTGTCCCGATCAGCGCGGCCGAGATCACACTCGTCTCGCGCAGCGCCGCCACTTCGGCCAGGGGAGCGCGCGTCTGCGCCCACAACACGATCGTGTAGGCGGCGAGGGTCAACGCGCCGGCCACCAGGCCCCGCCGCACCACCGCGCCCGCCCGCCACACGGAGAGCGGCCGCCGCACGAGCACCACGGCGGGGAAGACCGGTCCGAGGAGCAGGAACAACAAGGCGGCATAGGCATAAGGATCGTGGGCCCGCCGGACGCCGAGACCGTCCACCAGCGTGTAGCTGGCGATGGCCAGGCCGGTGAACACCGCCGCGCCCACGGCCGGCAGGTCGGCCCGGCTCAGCCGGCCCGACGACAGCGCCAGGCTCATCAGCCCGCCGGCCAGCACGACCACACCGGCCAGGGCGGCCCCGGGCAGTCTCTCGTGGGCCAGGAAATAGGCGCCGACGGCCACCACCAGCGGCGAGGTACCCCGGGCGATCGGATAGGTCTGGTTGAACGCACCCAGCCGGTACGAATGCATCAGGGCCAGGTCGTAGACGACGTGAAGGCCGGCCGAGACCACCGCGTAGGGCACGGCGGCGCCGTCGGGGAGCCCGGTCACGACCAGCGTCGCCCCACCGGCCACCGTCGACAGCATGCCGATCAGAGCAAACGCGGTCAGCCGGTCGTCGACCTGCTTGGCGATCGCGTTCCAGACGGCGTGGAGCACTCCCGCCCCGAGCACCATGCCGACGACGAAGGGTGTGAGAGCGGGGTGCAAGACCATGCGTGAACCGAGACCCTACGCTTGGCCCCGTTCAGCCGCCCGAGCCCAGGGGGAGAAGAGACCATGTTCCTCATCTTCGGAATCAAGCGGATGGCGCGCCGCCTGGCCACCGTCTTCGGCCTCTGCGGCCACTGCGGCACGCCCGCCGCCCAGGTGGTCGGGCGCCGCAGCACCTGGTTCTCGCTCTTCTTCATCCCCGTCATCCCGCTCGGCACCAAGTACTTCTCCACCTGCACCTTCTGCGGCGCCGTCACCAGGATCGACAAGGCCCATGCCACCCTCATGGCGTCCTCGGCCGATCAGCCACAGGCCCCGGTCCCGCAGGCTCCCCCGTCCCCGCTCGATCTTCCGGCGCAAGCGCCGCCACCACCACCGGCTCCCCCTCTCCAACCCTGACCCGACGACCGGTGCACGCAGCCGGGCGGACACGATGAGCCCCATGCCAAGCCGGGATCCCCGGGTCTTCATCGGTGGTCCCGAGAAGGTGAGCATCGTCATCGTCGAGTCGGACCCGCAGTGGCCACGACGGTTCGAGATCGAGCGGAAGAAGATCGTCGCCGCTCTGGCCGATCGGGCTCTGGCCGTCGACCACATCGGCTCGACGTCGGTGCCCGGTCTCGCCGCCAAGCCGATCATCGACATCTGCCTCAC
>DATNJD010000262.1:0-2881 GCA_035604075.1 Acidimicrobiales bacterium | reverse complement strand
GTCGGTCCGACGGTCGACGTCAGGGCCTCGACCGTCTTCAGGCCGTGACCGGTCACGTAGGCCACGACACGCTCGTCGGAGCGGACGACGCCCTGGTCGGCCAGCTTGGACAGGGTGGCGATGGTCACACCACCGGCGGTCTCGGCGAATATGCCATCGGTGCGGGCCAGAAGGCGGATGCCATCGATGATCTCCTCGTCGGTGACCGACCCGAACGAACCACCGCTGTCACGGACCGTCTTGAGCGCATACCAGCCGTCGGCCGGATTCCCGATGGCGAGCGACTTGGCGATGGTGTGGGGCTTGACCGGGCGGATGGCGTCGGTCTTCTCAGCGAAGGCCGTGGCCACGGGCGAGCAGCCGGCCGCCTGCGCCCCCGACACCCGGACGTGGGGTTCCTCGTCGAGCAGCCCCACGTCGTAGAGCTCCTTGAATCCCTTCGCCACCTTGACCAGCTGGCTCCCCGACGCCACCGGCACCACGACGTGGTCCGGTGCCTGCCAACCCAGTTGTTCGGCCACCTCGAATGCGAGCGTCTTCGAGCCCTCGGCGTAGTAGGTGCGGATGTTCACGTTGACGAACGCCCACGCCGGATGCTCGCTGGCCAGCTCGGCACACAGACGGTTCACGTCGTCGTAGGTCCCCTCGACCGAGATCACGTTGCCGCCGTAGACGGCGGTGGTCACGACCTTCGCCACCTCGAGGTCATGGGGGATGAAGACCACCGAGACCATGCCCGCCCGCGCCGCGTGGGCGGCCACGGAATTGGCCAGGTTGCCGGTCGAGGCACAGGCGGCCACCTTGAATCCGAGCTGGCGGGCCTTGGTGAGGGCCACGGACACCACCCGGTCCTTGAAGGATCCGGTGGGATTGGCCGTGTCGTTTTTGATCCACAGCTCCCCCAGGCCGAGTTCGGCGGCCAGGCGGTCGGCCCGGACGAGAGGGGTGCAGCCGGTACCGAGGTCGATGGGCGAGCGGTCGACCACGGGCAGCAAGGGGGCGTAGCGCCAGATGGTCTGCGGGCCCGCTTCGATCTGGGCCCGGGTGAGCGTGGCCCGCAGAGCGTCGTAGTCATAGACGACCTCGAGCGGCCCGAAGCAGTAGTCGCAGACGTGCAGGGCTTCGGCGGGGTAAGGGCGCGCGCACTCCCGACAGCGCAACCCGGTGACGAAATCCACGGGGATCCTCCTCATCGGTCGGGCATTGGCACCTGGCGTCCCCGCTCATGGCGGGGGTTCACTGGTTGCCGCGGCGTCACAGGGCCCGTCCCTCAGCCGCTCTGGATGATCCCTCCATGGTGGACGATACGGGCGCCGCCGTCAACGAGGCCCCCCGGAGACCCTGGTGGGGGCCGATTTCGTGGTCGACGCGTCACCGGTCGGGCCCGGGATCGGCGATGATCTGGAGGTGAGGACCACGGGGAGGCGCACCTTCCACCATCACGACTTCGATGCGGGCACGTTGGCGGCGGCGCGCACCGGTCGTTCCGTGTCGGTGTGCCTGCCCGCCCGCGATGAACAGGCCACCGTCGGAGCCATCGTCACGTCCGTACGCCGGGCTCTCGTGGCCGACGCCGGAGGGGTCGATCTGGTCGACGAGGTCGTGGTCGTCGACGACGGGTCGGTGGACGACACGGCGGCGGTGGCCGAGGCCGCCGGCGCCCGCGTCATCGCCGCCGGCCCCGCCGGCGGGGGAAAGGGCCAGGCCCTCCAGGTGGCGGTGGCCGAGTCCCGGGGCGACCTGCTCGTCTTCCTCGACGCCGACGTGGAGAACTTCCGCGCTCACTTCGTGACCGGGCTTCTCGGACCGCTTTTCGCCGACGACGACGTCGCCCTCGTGAAGGGTTTCTACGAGCGCCCGGTCGACGGCGCCGCCTCGGGCGGGGGTCGGGTCACCGAACTCGTGGCCCGCCCGGTCATCGATCTGCTGTTCCCCCGGCTGGCCGGTGTTCGCCAGCCCTTGGCCGGGGAGTCCGCCGCACCCCGGTCGGTGCTCGAGAAGACCGGTCTCGACCCCGACTACGGCATCGAGATCGGCCTCCTGGTCGATGTGGCCGACCGGTTCGGCGTCGAGACCATCGCCCAGGTCGACCTGGGCGTGCGGATCCACCGCAACCGGCCCTTGGCCGAGCTGCGCCACGAGGCCACCGACGTGCTTCGGGCCGCTCTCTCCCGAACCTCGGCGTTACCGCTCGGGGCAGACGAGAGCCGATACCGGTAGGACCTCGACGGTCGTCACCCCCGGGGCGATGGTCGCCGTCGCTGCTCGAGCGCCTCCCGCACGGTGGCCCGGACGCACGCGCCGGGTTCGGCCATGGCGGCCTCGGCCCCGAAGCGCGTCGTCAGATCCACCAGGTCGAGGCCGGGCCGGGATCCGCCCGGGCCGACCGCACCGGCCACGACCAGGACCGAAACAGCGGCGGTGCGGGCCATCGCCGACACTCCCCCGACGACCTTTCCCGACCACGATGACGCGTCGAGCCGCCCTTCACCGGTGACGACCATGTCCGCCTGCCCGAGGCGCTCGGCGAGAGAGACGGCGTCCGCCACCACATCGAAGCCGGGCACCAATCGGGCGCCGAGGACGGCCAGTCCTCCCGCCAACCCCCCCGCGGCACCGGCACCGGTCAGGGAGGACACATCGACCCCGCGCTCGGCTCGGTACCGGTCCGCCAGAGCCTCGAGGCGCCGGCGCAGCACGGCGACCTGGTCGTGCGTGGCTCCCTTCTGGGGTCCGAAGATCTCGGCGGCGTCGACGAACAGGGTCTGGACATCGCAGGCCACCACGACATCGACCCCGTGGAGGCCGCCCGACTCGTCGATCGCCTCCACGGCGCCGAGGCCGCCATCGGTGGTGGCCGATCCGCCCACCCCGACGAGGA
>DATNJD010000261.1:0-8860 GCA_035604075.1 Acidimicrobiales bacterium | reverse complement strand
CACCGCCCAGGTCACGACGAACACGCCGACGATGGCGAAGCCGGCCGTGTTGATGTTGAACGTCTCGAAGAAGTGCCACACGCTCCCGCCCCAGTTCAACTCCGAGGGCAGCAGGCCGAGGAATTCGATCGTCCCGATGGCGAAGGCCACGAACACCGAAAGCCCGGTGATCGTGATGTTGTAGTAGATCTTCCGGATGGGCCGGGCGAAGGCCCAGCCATAGGCGAAGTTCATGAAGCACCCGTCGATGGTGTCGAGAAGGCTCATCCCGGCGGCGAACAGGATCGGCAGCGACAAGATGGCATAGAAGGGCAGTCCGTTGGCCACCGCCGAACCGGACAGCACGAGCAGTCCCACCTCGGTGGCCGTGTCGAATCCCAGCCCGAAGAGGACGCCGATCGGATAGATCTTCCACGGCGCGTCGATCCGGGCCGCCAGCCGACCGAAGAAGCGGTTCATCAGTCCCCGCTTGTTGAGCTGCTCCTCCAGTTCATCGTCGTTGTAGCGACCCTGCCGGAGCTCCATGAAGACCTTGACGATGGAGACGAGCACGACGACGTTGAGTGCGGCGATCAGGTACAGAAATGTCCCCGATACCGACGTCCCGACGATCCCCGTCACGTTGTGCAGTCCCGAACCGCCGTTGCGCACCTGCCTGTCGAGGGAGCGGATGCCGAAATTCAGGAGAACCGACAGGCTGAAGACGACGGTCGAGTGGCCGAGGGAGAAGAAAAAGCCGACGCTCAGGGGCCGCTTTCCCTCGCTCATCAGCTTGCGGGTGGTGTTGTCGATGGCGGCGATATGGTCGGCATCGAAGGCATGGCGCATGCCGAGCGTCAGGGCCAGGATGCCGGTCCCCACGCCGAAGACCTCTGTGCTCGACAGCCGGTAGTGGTGCGGCACGGCCGCCGCCAGCAGACCGAATCCGAGGACGTACAGGCCCACCACCACCGCGGCCATTGCTCCGACCCGGCTCCACTCCATCGGGCTCAGCGCATCCTGAATCCTCCGCACACGACCCACCCTCGCTGTCCCGCGCGTCGTCATGCTCGGCTCCGTTCCCGACCTGTCAGCCGCTCAGCGTGCCAGAGATGCGACCTGGATGCAACAGGCACCTGGAAGCAACCGAGAACCGGTATCCTGGCAGGTGGTGACACAGACGGAGCGCCACGCGCAGCCAGCGGGAGACCACGAGAAGCGGTCCGACTCGGTGGAGGAGGTCCTGACGCTTCTGCGTTCCCACGGCGGTCGTGTGACCACCTCCCGGCGACTGCTGTTGCAGTGCCTCTTCGAGGGACGCGCCCACCGGACGGCGGAGGAGTTGGCGGTGGAAGTCCAGGCCTCGGCCCCCGACGTGCATCTCTCCACCATCTATCGCAATCTCGACGAGCTCGAACGTCTCGGCGTGGTCGTCCACGCCCATCTCGGTCACGGTCCGGCCACGTACCACCTGGCCACCGAGACCCACGGGCACCTGGTCTGTGAATCCTGCGGGGCCATGCTCGAGGCTCCCGAGAACCTTTTCGATGCCCTCGCCCGTGCCGCCGCGCACGACTACGGATTCACCATCGATCCGCGCCACTTCGCCGTCCTCGGCCACTGCGCCGCCTGTGTTCAGGTGGCGGGCAACTGACGATCTCAATTCCGGCGGCGCCATCCACCGGCGGCGTGGGTGCCGCCGTCCACGTGCAACGTCGTCCCCGTGATGAAGCGCGCCGCTTCGCTGGCTAGGAACACCGTCGCCCATGCGGCGTCGTCGGGGCCGCCGAAGAAGCCGAGGGGAGGGAGATGGACGGGCTCGAACGGCAGGTCGTGTCCGAGGAATTGCTCCCGCGTGTCTCGTTCACCGGCGGTCGACAGGCCGTCGGGAGCGATCGCATTCACCCTGATACCGGCTCCCGCCAGCTCGAGGGCCAGTGACTTCGTGAGGTTGTCCACCGCCGCCTTCATCGCCGCATAGACGGCGAAGCCGGGGGCGGCCTGATGAGCCTCGATGGAGGTCACGTTCACGATGGCACCGCCGGCGGGCATGTGGGGGACCACCAGTCGCACCATCCGGGTCACCTGGGTGAAGTTCTCGGCCACCAGTCGCTCTTCGGCATTCTCGGAGGTGGCCAGTAGAGATGCGGCGAAGGTGCCACCGGCGTTGTTCACCAGGATGTCGATCTCGCCGCAGGATGCGACCACCTCGTCGACGAACCCGACCACGGCGTCAGCGTCGCGGACGTCCAGGACGCGCCGCAGTGTTCTCGGCGTCCCGTCCTCGGGGCTGATCGTGTCCTCGAAGGCGTGGAACGTCTCGTTCTCGAGCCGATCGCACAGGGCCACCGTCGCTCCACAGAGCGCGAAGATCCGAGCCGTCGCCTCACCGATGCCACGCGCCGCACCGGTGATCACGGCCACCCGACCGTCGAGGCGTAGCGGCTGGTCCCCGGTGGTCAACGGCCCGTCCCCCCCGCGCCTTCGCAGGCCAAGGACTCCGTGCCGTCCAACTGGTCCTGTCGTGCTGTGGGCCCTCTCATTTCATCGGACCTCATTTCATCGGACCGCCACTCGTTGACTGGACAACCGCCCGCCCGCTGGCGATGCTCACGGAGTTCTTCGGCCTCACAGAACCTTAGAGGGCACCGAGCCTCGGACGGGGGTGACATGGTCGACGGCACCGAGCCCATGGCAACCGGTGGGGAACCGACGTCGTCGGTGTGGGAGCCCCGCCCGCCGCCACTGTCACCATCGTGATCGTCGTCCTCGGAGAGGGTGCCGCCGGTGACGGGTCGCGCTCACTGGCCCTTGCCCTCCGACGGCTGGGTGAGGCGGTGGCCCTCGGCGCCCTCGATCCCCGCGCCCCGAAGAGCGACGACTTCGTGACCCTGCCGTGCACCATGGCGTCGGGCGACGGCGTGGCCGATCTGCTCGACCGGGCGCAGACGGACGGGGACCCGGTCCACGCCGTCGTCCTCGCCTCGGTCGGGGTGCCCACCACCGAACACGGCGAATTGGCGGCGCTCGATCCCACCCAGTGGGCCGACCGGGTGGAGATACCTCTGCGCCGGACATTGGCCTGCTTCCAGGGCTCCCATCGACGCCTGCGCGCTCGCGGCGGATGCCTCCTCGTTCTCGTGCCCACGCTCTCGCTCGTCGGTGCCGCCGGCATGGCGCCGTGGGCGGCCGTGGCCGAAGCGCAGAGGGCCCTGGCCAAGTCGGCCGGCCGGGCCTGGGGCCACGAAGGAATCACCGTCAACTGTGTGGCCGTCCCGGCCGCCCTTCTTGTGACTGCGCTCCGGGCACCGGGCGCGGTGGCCGGGGGAGTGCCCGGTACGGCAGGTCCCGACCGTCCCGGTCTTCCCCCACCGTCGCTCGACCGATCACCGTCATGGGAATCCGACATCGCACCGGTGGTGGCCTCCCTGGCCGCACCCGGCTGGACCGGTGTGACCGGCGCCACCATCGCCGTCGACGGTGGCGTGTGGATGACCCCATGACCGACCGACTGGACGGACGGGTCGTGCTCGTCACCGGGAGCGGAGCGGGCATCGGGCGCGCCCTGTGTCTCGCCTGTGCCGACGCCGGCGCCGTTGTCGTCGTGACCGGTCCCGGCGACAACGGCCAGGAGACGGCGACACTCGTCACCGACCGCGGCGGCCGTGCGCTCTTCGTCCGCACCGATGTCGCGGTGGCCGCCGACGTCGACAGGGCCGTGGCCGTGGCCGCCGAAACGTTCGGAGGCCTCGACGCCGTGGTCCACAACGCCACCAGCCGGCTCTCGAGCCGGGTGGAGCCGATCGACGAGATCGATGACGGCACGTGGGCGGACCATGTCGCCGTGTCGTTGCGCGGCACGTACCACTGTGCCCGATCCGCCCTTCCCCATCTCCGCGCCGGGGTCGGCCGATTCCTCGTCATGACGTCCCCGGCGGCGCTCGAGGGCAGTGTGGCGTTGCCCGCCTATGGCGCCGTCAAGGGTGCGCTACGGGGCATGGCGAAGAGCCTGGCCGTCGAGTGGGGACCGCTCGGCATCACCGTGAACTGCGTGTCCCCCCTGGCTCAGACACCGGCGCTCGACAACGCCTACCGGGAGAACCCGGCGCTCGCCCCCCGGCTCCGCGCCGTCGTCCCTCTGGGCCGGGTCGGCGACCCCGAGCACGACATCGCGCCGGTCGTCGTCTTTCTCCTGAGCGATGCCGGTCGTTACATCACCGGTCAGACCATCGTGGTCGACGGCGGGCGTTTCACCGGCCTCTGAGTCTCTCGGGCCGTGACACAGTGGGCCCGTGGACATGGCACCCCCTCTGTCGGTCGGATCGATCTCCCTGCGCCTCTACCCGCACGAAGGCCTCGGTGCCGGCGCCGTGGTGGAAGAGCTCCGGGCACAGGGCCGGCTGGCCAGCGAGTCGGGCTTCGACGGGGTGATGACCAGCGAGCATCACGGTGGGTTCGCCGGCTACATGCCCAATCCCCTGCAAGCGGCCGGATGGCTCCTCGAGGCCATGCCCGCGGGCTGGGCCGCGGCGTGCCCGCTCCTGCTCACGTTGCGCCCTCCGGCACTGGTCGCCGAGGAGGTGGCCTGGTTGGCGGCGCGCTTTCCGGGTCGTGTGGGCCTCGGGATGGCAGCCGGTTCCCTGGTGGCGGACTTCGACATCATGGGGCTCACCAAGCAGAACCTCACCGAGCGCTTCTCCGACGGGCTGGCCCTGGTGGCGGGGGCCCTCGGAGGCCGTGATCCGGGTCCCCTGCAGGGTGATCCGGCCATCGAGAACTGCCGGTCGCACCCGGTGCCCCTGGCCAGCGCGGCCATGAGCGTGGCCGCCGTGCGCCGGGCAGCGCGACTCGAGATGGGGATCGTCTTCGATTCGTTGTCGGCACCCGAGCGTGTGCGCGTCCTGGTCGACGCCTACCGCCAGGCGGGCGGCGCTGGCGCGTGCACCTTGATCCGCCGGGTCTGGGTGGGATCGCCCCCCGTGCACGAGATGGCACAGCAGGTGGACGTCTACCGCGGCTACGCCGGCGCCGGGGCCCAGTCCCATTGGACGGCCGACGAGTTGATCGCGGGCGACGACGCCGAGACGGTGGCCGACGGACTTGTCGAAGTCATGGTCCGGGCCGGTGCCGACGCCTGCAATCTGCGCGTCCACGCACCGGGGATCAGCCCCGGTCAGGTGCGGACCCAGATCGTCGCCCTCACGGCGGTGGTGGCGCGCCTACGGGTCCTGCTCGGTCAGGCCAGGCACCGCAAGGGTCGACCGCCGTTGTAGGCGACCATGTCGGCGAAGGCGCCGGGCACGTCGATCGGATCGCCGGGCCGGGCACCGGCACACTCGGCGTAGGCGCGGTGCAGGTTGCCCACGATCCTCTCGGAATCGGTCAGTGAGGAGTAGGGGCCGAGGTCGATCTGGCGGGCCGCCTCCAGCGGAGAGATGCCGGCCGCCCACGTCTGCGCCGCCGTCTCCTGGACGAAGCGGAGGTACTCACCCACCGTGTCGATCATCTCCCGACGACACGGTGCACCGTGTCCGGGCACGAGCACCTCGGCGTCGAACTCCATGAGTCTGTTGAGGGCCCACATTGCCCCCGACACCGAGCCCATCAGGACGAAAGGAGTGCCTCCGTTGAAAACGATGTCCCCGGTGAACAGGACCTTCCGCTCCGGTATCCAGGCCACCACGTCGTTGGTGGTGTGGGCGGCCGTGCCGAAATGGTGCAGCTCCACCAGGAGGTCGTCGACGTAGACGTTGAGACGGTGCTCGAATGTCACGAACGGGGCCGCCACCTCGAGCGCGCCCCAGTCGACGGGGTCGAAGATGCCGTCGGGACGCATGATCCCCATCGAGAGCACGGCGTCGCGGCAACGCTCGTGACCGATGACCGCCGCGTAGGGCAGCAGGCAGTTGCCGTTGGTGTGGTCCCCGTGGTGGTGGGTGTTCACCAGGGTCCGACGTCCCGTTCCGGCCACCAGGTCCATCGTCTCGAGAAACGCCCGTGTCCGTGCCTCGGTGGCACACGTGTCGATGCACAACACCCCCGAGGTCCCGACCACGAATCCCGTGTTGTTGATCCACCATGACCCGTCGGGTTGGACGTAGGCGTAGACGCCATCGGCCACCTCCTCGGTGTGGGGCGGAGCCAGGGCGTGCCCGTGGCCGTCGTCGTGCTGGGCGCTCGTCATGGGGGTGTTGTATCAGGCGATCAGGGTGATGCGTGAGCCGTCATGCCCGTGGTGGTCGTGCTCGGCCACCACGACGCCCTGTCCGGTGGCCACCCGGAATGCGGCGAGAGCGGCGGCCAACGCGTCGACGCCGTCGAGGCCCCACATCTCGAGGAAGTCAGGATGCATCACCAACGGCTCGAGCAGAGCGACCCGCTGGGCGATACCGAAAGCGGTGCCCCGGGGTTTGAGCCGCACAGCTGGTCGGGCCGTGAGGGCCAGCCGCGTGAACGAGCCCGAGGGATAGGTCTCGAAGAATTGTACGGATCCGCACCGCGACCGGAGCCGGTCCCACAGGACGAAGCCGGCCTTCATCCACGCCAGCCGGGCCGGGAACGGGGCCCCGGTCGACGGGGTCAACATGCTGACCGGGCCACCGACGATCCGTTCGGCCAGTCCGTGGTGGGTGGCGGCCAAGGCCACCTCGGCACAGCGGGCAGGGCGGACACGAGGAAGCAGGCACCCCGCTGTCTGCCGGTCGGGCGCGTCGATGCCCACATGCGAGGCGTCCGCGCACAGCCGTTCCAATTCCGCCTGGCCCCGGTCGCCGATGGCCAGGTGGACGTGCTCGACGGCAGGCAGGGCGTCGACGGCGCCGGTGAGGAAGACGGCATGGACGGCCTTTGTCCCGAAGTCGATCCCCCCCACCCGGACGATCCCGTTCGTCGGCGACGATGCACGGCCCGTCATGCTCCGTCAGCGTAGAGACTGGAAGCGGCCCCTATGCCCCGGGCTGGCAGTGACGGCACAACGCCGGTTCGACCCCGATATCGGTGCGGCACCAGTCCACCAGGACATCGAGGTCGGATGCGCAGACCTTGCGGTAGTTGGCCGTCCGCGACCGTCCCGATCCGACAGGACCGACGATGCACGTGCACGCGGCGCGGTGCAACATCAAGGAGTTCGGGGACAGGGTCCGGTCGGCATTGACGACGAACCCGTCGTTGTGGGCAGAGGCCCAGGCCAGGTAACCGGCATCGTCGTCCAGAAACGAACCGATGGGTCCTCGTGGAGTCGCCGGGCCGGGGCCGGGGCCGGGCTCGCCACGGTGCACCGCCGGAGGTGGGTCCACGATCCGAGCGGCCACGAGCGCCCGTAGACCGTCGAGCAGGGCCCAGACGTACTGGGCGCCGCGCCCGTTCGGCTCCTCCCCGAAGTGATGCCAGCGTCGTTGCTCGTAGAAGAGGCAGCCCCGGAACTCGTCGACCGAACCCGGCAACGTCCGTGACCGCGTCCAGGCCCGGATGGACCGGGTGGCCAGCTCGGAGACGTCATCCCAGTAGGCGTACCCGTCATAGGACAACGAAAAGGAGGACACGGCGTCCCACGAGTCGGCATGGTCGGGGATGGCGTGGACCCTGAGCTGTCCGTTGGGCACGGCACAGGGGGCGAAATCCCCGGCCGGAGAACGGCTCGGGTCCTTCCAGCGCAGGACGGGGTCCGGGCGGGCAGGGTAGTGGGAGGGGGTGCCGGCACCTCCGTCGGCCGGCGGATCGGTCCCCGGGCCAGGTCCCCGCTGTCGGCCCCGGCTTCCCGGCACGCGTGGCGCCAGTCGACGGATCCCGGTCTTGGCGGCCGGTCGTCCCTGGCCGAAGGCCATTCCTGGTAAGTGCACGGCCGGCCCGATCAGAACTTCGACGTCGGCGTGCTCGACACGACGGTCCCGACGGCCTCCGGCCGTGCCGGGGCACCCCGGGACGGGCCGTGTCGCCTCTCACGGGTGGGGGGAACCATGGCCATCACCATGGGTATCGGCACATGAGGGCGACGGTTGAGCCGACAACCATCGCGTCGCCATTAGCCTCCGCTCGATGCCGGGCGTGGTCGTGGCCAGCTTCAACGTGCATGGAGGGGTCGACGGCCGGGGAAGGCCCTTCGACGTCGTCGCCGCCTGCGTCGCCGTCGACGCCGATGTCCTCGTCCTGCAGGAGACGTGGACTCCCGACGCAGGCGAGTCACTGGCGCGACGGGTGGGTGACGCACTCGGATACCAGGTCGAGGAGCTGGCCATGGCCCGGGCCCGGATGGCCACCGCCCCGGACGGGAACCCGGCCCCCCCGTCGTGGGGGTCCGTGCTGCGGGTCACCGGCCCTTACGGCCTCCGGGTGGGAGAGCCCCGGTCGCGCCGGGTCCCACGGGTCACCTCCCCGGTCGCCGTCGTCCCCGGCACGTGGGGCATGGCCCTTCTGTCACGAGTGCCGGTGGGGGCCACGACCGTGCTCGACATCGGTCAGTTGTGGCGCGACCCGGCCCGGCGCGGGGCCATCGCGGTCGAAGTGGACATCGGTGGACGTCCGCTGCGCGTGGTCGGTACCCACATGTCGCACCTGAGCAACGGATCCATCGTGCAACTGCGGTCCCTGCACCGCCTCATCACCGATCCGGCCGTGCCCGCCGTGCTGGCCGGCGACATGAATCTGTGGGGACCGCCCTTGTCGGTCCTGTTCCCGGGCTGGTCCCGGATCGTGCGAGGCCGCACGTGGCCGGCGTGGCGGCCGGTGGCGCAACTCGACCACATTCTGGTGACCCATGGCGTCCGACCCCTGGGCCCCGGGGCCGTGGTGGAGGTGGCCGGATCCGACCACCTCCCGGTGCGAGCCCGTCTGACCCTCGTCTGACTCCCGTCTGACCCTCGTCTGACTCCCGCCTGACCCTCTC
>DATNJD010000260.1:0-2825 GCA_035604075.1 Acidimicrobiales bacterium | reverse complement strand
AACGGGCCGGCGTTTCCCGCAGCCACCGAGAGGATGACCAACGTGCACCACGAGCGCGGTGACCGGGACCGCGGTGGCCATTGCGCTCTCCCACGACAACGGCCGGTCTCGGTGAACGGCCTGTGAGGGCGCCTGACGCCGTCGTCGTCGGCTCGGGCCCCAACGGAATGGCGGCGGCGGTGACGATGGCCCGGGCCGGCCTCC
The DNA here is from genome assembly GCA_035604075.1 of Acidimicrobiales bacterium. GTDB lineage: Bacteria > Actinomycetota > Acidimicrobiia > Acidimicrobiales > UBA8190 > Palsa-661. Next base: position 2,621 of record DATNJD010000260.1, on the reverse strand, counting down.
TCGTCGATGTCTACGAGGGGGCGCCGACCCCAGGTGGCGGATGCCGAACCGAGGACCTCACCCTGCCCGGGTTTCGCCACGATGTGTGCGCGGCCGTGCATCCGCTCGCCACCGCCTCGCCTTTTTTCCGCACGAGCGCGCTCGACGCCCGCGGCGTCATACTGCGCACTCCGGAAGTGGCGTTCGCCCACCCTCTGGACGGAGGGAGAGCCGCCGCCGTGACGACCTCGGTCGAGGACACGGCGAGCAGCCTGGGCGTCGACGCCGCCCCGTACCGGACACTCATGGCTCCTCTGGTCCGCGACCTGGACCGCATTCTCGCCGCCGTCCTCGTTCCGCTGCGATCCGTCCCCGCCCACCCGTTGGCTGTGGCGCGCTTCGGCGTGACCGGACTCATGTCCGCCCAAAGAATCGCGGGACGTTTCCAGACGGAAGAGGCCCAAGCGCTTCTTGCCGGTGCGGCCGCCCACTCGATGCTCCCGCTCAGTGCGCCTTTGACGGGCTCGATGGGCCTGCTTTTCACAATGCTCGCCCACGGTGTGGGGTGGCCGGTGGTGGAAGGGGGCAGCGCGGGGATCATCGCCGCCCTTGTCGACGAGCTCGAATCCCTCGGCGGCCGAGTCCTCACCGACCGTTGGGTGCGCGACCTCGGCGAGCTTCCCGCCGTCCGCACCACCCTCCTCGACGTCTCGCCCCGTGGGCTGATCGACCTTGCCGGCAGTCGCCTTCCGGTCCGGAACCGACGGGCACTCGAGCGGTTCCGGTACGGGCCGGGCATCTGCAAGGTTGACTGGGCCCTCGCGGGCCCGGTCCCCTGGGAGGCGGAAGCCTGTCGCCGCGCCGGCACGGTGCACGTGGGCGGAACCCTGGCCGAGGTCGCCCGCAGCGAGTCCGACGTGGCGGCCGGGCGTCACCCCGAACGCCCGTACTGCCTGGTGGCGCAACCGGGGGTCGTCGACGCGACCCGTGCACCCTCGGGGTGTCAGACCCTATGGGCGTACTGCCACGTCCCGGCCGGTTCGCCCACCGACATGACTTCGCGTATCGAGTCCCAGATCGAGCGCTTCGCACCGGGATTCCGTGACCTCGTCCTCGATCGCCGGACCACGACGGCCGTCCAGACCGAGGACCAGAACCCCAACTACGTCGGCGGGGACATCAACGGTGGTCGGGCCACATTGCGCCAGACGATCTTCCGTCCCACCGTGCGTTGGAATCCCTACCGGACCGGACTTCCAGGGGTATTCCTGTGCTCGGCATCGACGCCGCCCGGCGGTGGGGTCCACGGCATGTCCGGGTACGGAGCAGCCCGGGTCGCCTTGGGCGACCTGGGCCTTTCGAGCCGGAGTGGCGACGGGTCGAGACACGGATAGAGACGGGATGACGGAGCCCGCGGTCCGGCTCCCCTAGCGGGTCAGGGTTGGCCGACGAACTCGACGGGGACGGTGGCCGATCGCGACGGCGGGACGACGGGGATGGGGCTGAACCAGACCGTGCCCTTCCCCGAACACGGCAGGGTGAGCGAGGTCGGCAGAGGCCGGGGCTTGTCGTAGCGGGTGAAGATGGTCGACTCGGCGCCGGACGACGCGCTGGGCGGCGGCGCAGTGAAGAACACGCCGATCTCGGAGCCGATCCCCGTGTAACCGAGCGTTCCGGCAGTGGTCGTCGACGGCGGGAACAGCTGGTGGACCGCCAGGGTCTGGCCGCTCAACGGATGACCGGTCTCCCCCGAACGGACGGGCCCCACGCAGGCCATGTTGATCGTGATGGGTTTGGTCGTGTTCCCATCGGTTCCGTTGATGACCCCGGTGAAGTACTGCTTCGGTCCCACCTTCCCGGCGGCGCCGGCGGGAAAGGCCATCGCCGATGTCGCCATCACGGCGATCGCCACCACCAACGACACTCGGCACAGATTCCGCATGTCCGACTCCTCCCTGCGCGCCCAGACCGCCACGGTGTGCGGCTCAGGTCCGGACTCTCAGGGTCGAACGATCCGCGGACCCGGGCCGTTACGACCCGCCGCCGTCGGAGGGACGGGTTCGGGGACCCAATCCCGACCCGGGACGGTCCTACACCTTGCGTCCGAGAAAGGCGGCCAGTTGGTCGGCCGTACTGGCGCCGGCCGGTGCCGGCTGCTCGGGGCCGAACACCGCTCCCTCCGGCGAGCGGAACGCCGGCGAGATCGCCTGCTTCGCCCCGACGAGCAGTTGCCCCGCCAACGCCGGCGCCAGGTCGGTGTTCTGCCCCGTGGCCTTGGCCAGATCCCACCCGTGGGTGAACGTATCGGTCGCCGCCAGTCCCACGAACGACGACCCCGGCATCTGCCCGAACGGCAGGGTGAGGACCTTCTCCATGACCCCCTCGGCCTGGAACGCCCGCACGCAACGCTGCGATCCTTCGTCGAAGGCCGAGACGAAGTCGGTGGCCGAGAAATCGGTCTCACCCCCGGTGGGCTGCTCCCCCTTGGCCATCGCCTCGAAGAAGTACTGGCCCCCGACGATGTGATTGATCAGGTCGCTGACCTTCCACTGGGCGCACGGTGTGGTGTCGCCCAGCTGCTCCTTCGACACGGCTTTCAGCACCGTACGGGTGGAGGCAATTGCCTGCTCGAGGGGTTCGGT
>DATNJD010000259.1:0-5500 GCA_035604075.1 Acidimicrobiales bacterium | reverse complement strand
ACCTCCCACGGCATGTCGCACCGTTGGGCCGCCAGCGCGCCGAGCTGCGCGTCGAGCCACGGCAAGCCGTCGCGCACGGGCAGGACGACGCTGATCATCGGGTAACGTACCAGTGTGACGGCGCGCGACGAGCACGATGCTCGGCCGGTCACGGGCTCTGTTCCCGTCCGCTCGCTCGGCAATGTCGCCGCCGTCGTCCTCACCTACCGGCGTCGACGTCTGGCCGGTGACGTCACCCGGTCGCTGATCGACGTCGAGGGTTTCGATCCGCGACAGGTGATCGTGGTGGTGAACGGCGATGGCGGCCTCGATGATCCGTCGCTCGAAGAACGCGTCCGCATGCACCGGTTGCCGGAGAATCTCGGTCCGGCCGCCGGTTTCGCCGAAGGTCTCGCCGAGGCGTTCTCCGACCCGTCGATCGACTGGGCCTACCTGTGCGAGGACGACGTCGGGTTGTTCGACCTTCCGACGCCACGCGTCGTCGAGGTCTTGGCCCGGGTGGCGTCGGCCTCCGCCGCCAGCGGAGCCGTCGGGGCGGTGGTGTCGTACGGCCGTCGGTTCACCGGCCGCGGCGGGCACACCGAGAACTTCGTGCCGCCGGCCGACAGCGATGGTGGTCTGGCGCCCGTCGACGTCGCCTGCTGGGGTGCCACCCTCGTGTCGCGGGCGGTGTACGACGCCGCCATTCGACCCGACCCCGAGTGGTTCTTCGGCTACGAGGACTTCGACTTCTTCTGCCGCGTCCGCGCCGGGGGGTTCTCGGTCTTGGTCGACGCCGTGGCGGCGCGTGCCGTGGCCGATCAGCAGACCTCGCGTGGACGCGCCGAGGCGCTCGGTGCGGACCGTCCCGTCGATGCCGACGAGGCCTGGCGCGCCTACTACGTGGCCCGCAATTTCTTCGCCCTGGCCCGTCGCCATGGCCGACCGAGTTGGATCGCCTGGCACCTGGCGTACTCGGTCCGACGGCTGCAGCTGGCTGGGGGCCGGGCCGAGCGGGCGGCCTACGTCCGAGGTCTGGTCGACGGGGTCCGGGGTCGACTGGGCCGCAATCCCCGCTACGAGAGTCGTCGGGGTGAACTTCCTGTCCCCGACGAGCGACGGCGCTGAACGCGGGCGCTGAACGAGGGCGGGGATCACTGACTGCGTCAACGACCCCTCAAGTAGCCACGCATTAGCGGAGCCGGCCGCCCCTGCCACGAGACGCATGCCCGGTGCCGTGGACAACACCGTGGACCGGGGCAACATGCGGGGAAGACCTCAAACCCCGTGCCGCTTCCGGCGCCGAATGGAGGCCGGCGCGCTGACGGGACCGTCCGTGTCGGGTTCCCCCCTCGCCCGACGGGCGATGTGAGGTTGCAGGGTGATCGGTTCCGACCTGGTGGAAACTCGAGTGCCGGGCGGGCGTGGCGAAGCGCCCGCAGGTGCCAGGCTCACGGGCCGCGCGCAACGCTGACCGTTTGCCGTGGTCCGGGAGGCGCAGACACGCCGTCGTGGAGGGCACAGCCCCGGTGCCGGCGGTCGACCCGCAGAATCGGGCGGGGTCGTGGCCGTAGTGCGAGGAGGCCCAGGGTGAGTCGATCACGGCGCTGGCGAAGGCTCCACACGGCGCATCCCCTCGGTCGAGCACGGCCAGAATGGTGGCGTAGGCGCCGTTCGACAACAGCGTCTTGGCCGTGGCGTCGATGCCGACGACGATGTCCGGAAAGATCGGGATGCCGGTGTCCTGGCCGCCGCTCGTGATCTGATGGGGATACCGACCGGTACCGAGAGACGTGTTGAGCGGGTTGTCGGCCCACAGTCCGCCCTCGTTCGCCATCCACGATTCGATGAGCGAGAGATTGTCCGCTGTGGCGGCGATGGTGTAGACGCCGTTCGACTGCGCATCGACGGCGGCGATCAGGTCTTGGGCCACCTGAGCTTCCGTGGTGGGCGTGACGAACGCCGGAGGACCGCTCGGCGGAACTCCGAGCGACGTCTCGGGCGCCGGCGCTGGGCCGACGGGTGGCTCGGAGAAGATCTGCGGGTGCGCGATGCCGACATCGGCACCGGCAGTGTTCCGAACGACCGGTGCCGGATTGTGAACGGGAGCGCCCGATTTGCCGGTCGTCACTCCGGCGGCGCCGACGACCTGTCCACCGGTGATCCCGAGAGCAACCGCGGCGACGACCACGGGCGCGAGCGCGCGCCACGACCAACCCCGGAATTTCCTATCTCCCCCCACGCCACATGGTACAGCGCGGCCAAGGGGGAATTCGGTCCCGCTTCGACCTTTTGGGCCTCGACTCTGCCTCGACCGAGGATCCGACTCAGGCCTCGACCCAGGGCGACCGGCGGCCACGGCGACCACGAGGTCGCGACATCCTCGCGGCGTTCACCATCCGGTCCTCGTCCTCCGCATCGGCGTGCTGCCGGCGCTCCTGCGCCCGGCGCGGATCCTTCTTCCCGATGTAGACCTCCGTCAGGGCAGCACCCACCACCGGCGCCGAGATCCTCCGCAGGAAGCCTCCCGACCGGGTGGCCTGATCGACCCGTGTCCACCAGCCCTGGATGACCACGAGGACGATGTCCACCGCCGGCACGAGGACTTCGGCGTCGTGGACGGCCAGGAGAGGGGCGTCGACGAGCACGACGTCGGCCACCTGACGGGCCGAGCTCAGGATCCCGGGAGCCATCGGGGCCAGTTGGCCCGGTCCGGCGAGAACTCGTCCGAGCGCCAGGCTCCTCACTCCCGGTATCTCGGTCGGGCGCGTCAATTCCGCCACCGCCTGCGGCGAGATGTCGGGTCCGACCGGGGCCATCACCATGGTGTCCCGCGCGTTCTCCTGTTGGCGGAGGTCCGCCGTCGTGACGATGATCACCTGCTGGCCCGCCTCGGCGAAGGCGGCGGCCAGGTTGGTGACCACGAGTGCCCTGGTGGGCTCCGCTCCGGGCGAGACCACCAGGATGACCTCACGGGGTCGATGCTCCAGTTCGGGCAACGGCGACAGGTCGGGGCCGATGACCGGTTGCAGGAGCAGGGCCGTGCGAAGCATCCGGTACGCCTCGGCCACGATCGAGGTGGGTTCGCTGAAGACCTCAAAAGGCGAGGCCACGGTGGGCTCGGTGCCGCTTCTGCGGCCGAACCGGAAACGGTGCGGCTGGGTGGTCTGGGGTATCTCGGCCAGAACGGGGTACCCGAGCGTCTCCTGCGTACGAGCCACCGTCCGGAGGCACTTGTTGAGGGCATCGAGGAGGAAGACGAGGCCGAGCCCCACCAGAGCACCGGCGGCCAGGCCCAGCAGGGCCCTCACGGAGTGGTGGCTGAAGATCGAGACCTTGGCCGGGATCTTCTTGGCGTTCTTGGCCAGCGCCGGCTGGAGGGTGACGATGCCGGCCGTCTCGGCGCCGTTCTGCCTCAGGTTGTTCAGGGAGCTGAGGGCCGACTGGTAGGCGGCACTGATGACGCTGATCTGCTGCTGGAGAACGCTGATGTCGGGATTGGTCTTCGATGCCGTCAGGACCGCCCGCGACGGATTCAGGCTGCGATCGGAGGCCGTAGGCGGCGCGGTGGTCGTCGTGGTTGTGGCCGTGGTCCCGAGGCCGGTGGCGGCCGTCGGCGGAGCGGTGGTCGTGGTGGTTGTGGTGGTTGTGGTGGTGTCCTTCGGGGCCTTCGGGACCGTCGTCGTGGTCGTGGTGGTCGTTGTGGTCGTGGTCGTGGGGGTGGGCTCGAGCGCCTGGAGTTGGTTCTCCAGGTTCTGGAGCTGGTCCGACAGATTCGACACCTTCTGCTCGGCCTGCCTGATGTCGCTCTGGTGCTGGGCGGCCAGACGCTGGTTGATGTACGAGGTCAGTGACTGGACGAAGGCCGTGGTGAGCTCGGCCGATTTCTTGGCCGAGGGCTGCTTCACCGAGATCCGGATCGTCCCCGAGGGGGTGACCGATTTCTTCTTCTTCTTGGCCGAGGTGATGGAGATATCGGCTTCGAGGGCGTCGGGCTTCCCCTTGATGCCGACCGCCTTGGCGGCATTGACGATGACCTGCTGGTTGGCGGCGAAGAAGACGATCTGCTGGATGCTCACGTGCGACCCGTTGATGGAATTCGAGCCCTGGGTGCTTCCCGGCGTCACCCCGATCAGGATCGACGCCTCATACTGGTTGTGCGGCGGCGGGTAGGGAACGTGCACCGGGAAGAGGGCCCCGATGATGGCCGCCACCAGGGCCACGGCAGGAATGACGGGCCAGCGACGGCGGAGAGCGTCTCGATAGCTGATCGGCTCCATTTAGCCCGTTCCGTCTCCTACGGCCTGCGTCTGCGCCCGGTCTGTGCCCGGCCGTGGCGGGCCCCCGGCGCCGGTGCGCGTGCTGAGTCCACGTACCCGGGAATGCCATAAACGTACTGCACAGGGGTTACGGATCGGTGACGCCCGGTGGGCGGTCGTCCGCGTGTGGTCGGGACCACCCGGGCCGAGGGCACCCTCCCCGGCCTGGGTGTACCGTCCGCCGGGGACGCGGTACCGGCGCCCCCCCGGCCGACCAGGACGGGCCGACCTGGACCGGACGGCCCGCCGGCAGCGGGTCGCCGGGCGTCGTCGGGGGGTGGTTTGGCCAGATGTTGAGATGCCATCGGGCATGGCTTGAGGGTGGCCCTCACACAATGAGTGAACTCGCAGCGACTGGCTGCTGTCGTGCTCAAAAGGCAGGCGAAATGCACCGGGATTCCTCAATCGTGACGATGCCACGGGGACAAAGGCTTCCTAACGTGGACTCCGTAACGTGAGAACTGCGAGACGGACCGCAGCCGCTACCTGTGGGAACGTCAGCCTGGGCGAGAAGGAGCAGGTCGGGGGGTTTGGACGTGAGCGTTCGGGGGTAAAAACGCGCACGCCCGTGACGGTCGGTACGGGTAGGCGATTCATCAGCGTCGGTGAAGAGTTTCATGCTGGGGACGAGGAGGAGGACTGGCACACTTGTTCGGAAGGGGCACGCGCTTCGATTCTCCGGAGTGCCAGGACTTTCGCCTCTCCCGCTCCCGCTGCGGGGCCCACGGCCTGGCGACGAGCGGAGAGTCTGACTGGGGGGCATGCAGATATGGCGGGATGGGACCAGGATCCCGGCTCAGCGATGCATCCACGAGCACGCAAGGTGGGCTCGAGGAATGAACCGCAGGGGCAGAAACACGTAACACGGATGGAACACGCCGGACTGCCGGTGCCCGGTGTACGCGGGCAGCGGTTGGCCATGGCTGCGTCGCGGGTCCGCTCCCGGATGATTTTCATGGTCCTCGACGCCCTCGTCCTGGCCGTCTGCTACAGCTTGGCCGAGCTGGTGTATTTCCGGGACCGGCCGCCGGCCCACTACGCCGGGCGCTTCGGCGCCTTCCTCCTCGTCGCCCTCGTCATTCAGCTCACGGCGAACCACGTCTTCGGCCTCTACGGCCGCATGTGGCGTCACGCCGGTATCGAGGAAGCCCGTCAGATCCTCCTCTCCTCCGGGGCCAGCCTGATCGTCCTCGTGGCCCTCT
>DATNJD010000258.1:0-2303 GCA_035604075.1 Acidimicrobiales bacterium | reverse complement strand
GTCGCCACCGACGAGATGGCCGACCCCGCCTATCGTGCCAACGACGGCGACCGCTGTTACCACTGCAAAGCGAGCCTTCTCGACGTCCTCGCCCCGTTGGCCGCGGCCGAGGCGTCCACCGTCGTCCTCGGCGTGAACGTCGACGATCTCGGCGACCACCGGCCAGGCCAGCGGGCCGCATCCGAACGCGGCGCGCTCTTCCCGCTCGTCGAGTCGGGCTTCTCGAAGCTGGACGTCCGTCAATCCTCACGCCGACTCGGTCTGCGCACCTGGGACAAGCCCGCCGCCGCCTGCCTGGCCTCGCGCGTCCCCTACGGCACGCCCGTCACCCTCGGCACCCTGACGTCCGTCGCCGCCGCGGAAACCGGACTTCGCACCCTCGGCTTCCGACAACTGCGCGTCCGCCACTACGGCGACCTGGCCCGGCTGGAGTTCGACGCCGACGAGCTGGGGCGGGCCGTGGCGTTGCGGAAGCAGGTGGTGGCGGCCGTGCGACGGGCCGGCTACACCTACGTCACCCTCGACCTCGAGGGATTTCGATCTGGCAATCTGAACGACGCGTTGGCCCCGGCGCCCGATTCCGACGTCGGACAGCCACGGCCGGCGACACCGACGAAAGGCCGGTCATGATCGAGGTCCGGGTGAAGCTCACGTTTCCCGAGGCGCTCGTGCGCGAGCCGCTCATCGCCCGGCTGGTCCGCGAGCACGACGTCGAGCCCAACATTCGGCGCGCCAATGTCGACGACCACGAAGGGTGGATCGTGTGCGAGATCTCGGGTGAGCCGGCCAAGGTCGACGACGCTTTGGCCTTCCTGCGTGACACCGGTGTCCGGGTCGACCTCCTCGGTGACGTCGTCGAGAGTTGACCGCGGTGGCCGGTGACCGTCCCGGGACCGCCGACCCCGAGCGGCTGCTGGCCGAGTTGGGCGAGTCGTTGCGCACCCAGCTGGTGGCGGCCGTGCCGGGCTGGGTTGAACGTGAGGTCCAACGGATCGTTGAGGCCTGGGACTCGTCTGGGCCGCCCTCCTCGGAAGAAGGCGGTGATGGCAGACCGGCCGTCGGCGGCGGCGCCGACCGGGCCGCAGTGCTGACGGAGGCAAGAGAGGCCGGCCGTCGCGCCGCCGAAGAGGTCGGAGTCCGTCTCCGGGGCGTCCTGTCGGCCGGCGTCGATGAGCAGGCGACCACCCCCCTCGAGGTCATCCGAGGCGTCGTGGCCTACCCGACCAGCGTGCTGCTGAGCGCCGGCGTGCCCGGAGTGGTCCGGGACTCCTTCGCCGAGGCCCGCTTCCCCGACGACATCTATGGGCTCACGCCCGCCTCGCTGGGAGCGGTCGATGCGTCTTTGACGGATCCGGCCCGGGCCTGGGGGGCGGCCAAGGCGATGGCCCACAAGGCGCGTCATGGGGTCCCACGGGCCTGAGGGTCACCGACCCCCATACGTTCATCAAAAGTTCACCCTCCGACAACCGTCTTGTTGGCTTGCGTTCACCGGGGTCTTCTAGCGTCCCGCGCGACGAGGGATTCCTCGGGAGGGAGGTCGATCTTCTATGAGCGGAGTTCGTGACGTCTTGTCAGGTCGGCGGCCCCTCGGGGGGCCGAGTCGGGTTCTCCCCGTAGCGGCGGTGGTGTGCGCCATCGGATTATCGGCATGCAGCTCGTCGCCCAGTTCGGCCCCCACGACGACGACGACGGCGACGGCCAAAACCTCGTCCGATCCCTATGCCCAGGCGGACCTGCATGCGCCGGCCGGGTCGCTCACCGGCGCCGGATCCACCTTTGACCAACCGTTCTTCACGAAGGCGTTCTTCGTCTATAACCAACAGAACTCCGGGGTGATGGTCAACTACGCCTCGATCGGCAGTGGTGGGGGGATCCAGCAGTTCCAGTCCACCACGGTCAACTTCGGCGCATCCGATGTGCCCATGTCCCCCCTCGACATCTCCGCCGCCAAGGGGGGCCAGGTCCTCCAGGTGCCGGTGGCACTCGGAGGCGAGGCGATCTCCTACAACCTGCCCGGTGTGGCAACGGGACTCAAGCTCACGCCGAAGGTGCTGAGTGACATCTTCCTGGGTACGATCAAGAATTGGAACAACGCCGAGATCAAGAGTCTGAACCCCGGCGTCAAACTGCCCTCCAACCCGATCCAAACCGTGTACCGATCTGATGGAAGCGGAACGACCTACATCTTCACGAACTACCTGAGCACGGTGTCGCCGGCGTGGTCGTCGGGTCCAGGGACGGGCAAGTCGGTCAGCTGGCCCGTCGGTGTGGGGCAGAAGGGCAACGAGGGCGTGGCTGGCTTC
>DATNJD010000257.1:0-12559 GCA_035604075.1 Acidimicrobiales bacterium | reverse complement strand
AGGGCGCGGGCGAGCCGGTCGACGAAGACGGCCTGGGTCTCGACGAGCTTGCGCCGGGCCTCTTCGGCACTGAACCAGCTCGCCCGGTCGACCTCGGGGAAGGACTGGATCCGGCCCGAGCCGCGGGGCCACTCCATTTCGAAGAGGTTGCTCTGCGCCCCCGTGACGTCGAGATCGCCGGCCACGGCCCAGGCCCGGACGTGCTTCCCGCCTCGTTGGGTGATCTCGCCCAGATCGAGCCGGGGCCCGGGGGGAGGAGCGAGTCCCAGCTCTTCGGCGAACTCCCGGTCGGCCGTACCGACCAGGTCGTCGTCCCCCTCGACCTCGCCTTTCGGGATCGACCAGGCGCCCTTGTCCCGCTTCACCCACAGGGGCCCGCCGGGGTGGACGATGAGCACTTCCAGCCCCCCGTCCGCCGGGATCCGGTAGACGAGCAGGCCGGCGCTCACCCTGGTCATGCCTGTAGGACTACACCTCGCCGGCACCCGTCGCCCACCCTCCCGTGCCCGAGTCACCTGATGTATCTGGATGATCACGGACGGTAAACTCGGATGCGGCGTCCGCCCCCCGTCGTCAGCGATCGATTGCCATGACCACGGATGTGACAACCCCGGCGGGACGCGGGGCACCGGCCCATGACGCCCTCACCGGCACGCCCGGACACGGCGCGCCGGTGGGACGGGGTCGGGGACGGCGGTGGGCCCGGCGGACGGCGGTGGCCGTGATCACGGTGGCCCTCGCCGCCGCCATCGTGGTGGGCCACGTGCGGACGCAGGCCGAGACCGTCGCGGCGCGCGCCGCGTTGGCGTCCGCCGTGCAGCATCTGCGCCAGGCCCGGTCCGAGCTCGTGCTGGCCCAACGACGGCTGGCGGCGGCCGAGAGCCGGAGCCGGTCGGTCACCCGCTCCTTCGATGCCGCCGAGGCGGCATTGTCTTCGAGCCAGGCGGCGCTGGCCCAGGACGACGCCGGCATCTACATGGACGGCATCGATCTGGGGAAGCTCGACAGCTGTCTGAGCACCGTCGAGCAGGCGTTGAACCAGTTGGCGGTGGGCCAGACGGCGGGGGGGCTCTCGTCGTTGCGGGCGTCGTCGGCGTCCTGTGCGGCGTTGGGGACCGGTGCGGCGTTGGGGACCGGTGCGTAGGCGGGTCGCCGCCACGGTGGCGGCCGGGGCATTGGTGGCCGGGGCACTGGTGGCGGGCGTCGTCCTCGACGTCCAGGGTCAGGTGCGGCTGCACCAGAGCCAGGGTCAGGTGCTGTCCACGCGGTCGCTCGGGCAGCGGACCGACGGGCTCGTCGCCGCCACCAACGGGTCGACGCGTCGGATCGACGCCCAACGGGCAACGCTGCAGACCCGGCTGACGGCGGTGTCGGCCGAACTGGCGACGGTCGACGGGCTGGTGGCCGCGGCGCACTCGGGCGTGGCCCGGGGGGCCGTCGAGGTCGAGGCCGTCCACACCTGCGCCGGCGGTGTCGATCGTTCGGTGTCGGCCCTGGCCGCCGGGCAACAGAAGGCGGCGGTGGCCGATTTGTCCGCCGTCTCTTCCGTGTGCGAAAGCCTCCTCGCCGCCGAGGCGGGCGGTCCCGTCTATCCGTTCGACTTCGCCGATCCCGACGTGATCGTGGTGAAGGGCGGCTACGAGGCCTACGGCACCAACTCCGCCGCCGGGAACATCCAGATCATGACGTCGACCGACCTGGTCCATTGGAAGAAGGCGGGAAACGCCCTGCCCTCTCTGCCGTCGTGGGCGCGTCCGGGGTCCACCTGGGCGCCGGCCGTCGTCCATCTGGGGCGGTCCTATCTGCTCTATTACACGGCGGCGGCGGCCTCGACCGGGACCCAGTGCCTCTCGGTGGGCACGGCCAGGCGCGCGCAGGGACCCTTTACCGACGACAGCCGGGCGCCGCTCGAGTGCCAACCCGCCCTCGGGGGATCGATCGACCCGTCGCCCTACCTCGATTCGTCGGGGAAGACGTATCTGGTGTGGAAGTCGAACGGGGGGCAGGGGGAACCGGCCACGATCTGGGGCCAGGCGCTCGACGCCCGGGGAACGGCTCTCGTGGGGACGCGCCCCACGGCGCTGCTCGAAGCCAGTCAGTCGTGGGAGGGATCGGTGGTCGAAGCACCCTCGATGATCGCGTCGGCCGGGGGCATCCTTCTCTTCTACTCGGCCAACAACTGGGACAGCGCCGACTACGCCATCGGCGTGGCCCGCTGCCGCGGGCCTCTCGGTCCGTGCGTGAAGCCTCTGGACCGACCGCTGCTCGCGTCACAGCCGAACCTCGAAGGTCCCGGAGGCGAGTCCGTCTTCACCGACGCCCAGGGCCAGCTGCAGATGGCCTTTCACGCGTGGCTGCCCGGGGCGGTCGGCTACCCCCACAACCGCTTCCTCTTCATCCGTCCGCTGACCGTCACCGCCGCGACGGTGGTGGTCGGCTGACGCGTGCCGGCGGGCGCCGCCATCCCGCGCGCTCGCCGACGATCGGGCATGATGACGCGGTGGCGGCGGGCAAGAGCGACGAGAGGCCGTGGGGGAGCTTCACCGTCCTCGACGACGCCGACGGCCACAAGGTCAAGCGGATGGTCGTCCGGCCGGGGAAGAGGCTGAGCTACCAGCGCCACGCCCGGCGATCGGAACACTGGTTCGTGGTGAGCGGACGGGGCCGGGTCGTTCTCGACGGGCGGACGAGCGAGCTGACCGAGGGCATGGCGGCCGACATCCCCGTGACCACCGCCCACCGGATCGAGAACGACGGGACCGTCGATCTGGTCTTCATCGAGGTGCAGCACGGGGACTACTTCGGTGAGGACGACATCGTCCGTCTGGAGGACGACTTCGGCCGCGCCCGGACCGGCGGCTGACGGTCAGCGCCCTCCCCCGGCGGCGCCGACGTTCTCGCCCGTCCGATTGCCGGCGGCGACGGCGGCCGTGGTGGACAGCGGGAGGCCGTCGCAGTAGGTGACGGTGTTCGTCCGGACCGCCGTCACCCGGCTGCCGGGCAGGATGATGCCGACGAGGTTCAACGGGTCGGCCGCGTTCAGCTCGACGGTCTCGCCGGACCGGGCCGTGCGGCGGATGCGGCGGAGCTCGTCGACGGCCTCGGGCAGCGCGTACTGCTCGCCGGCGAAGCCGGTGACGAAACGGCCCCCGCGGACGAGGCCGCGGGCCTCGAGCCGGCGCAGGGCCCAGACCACCTCGCGCCAGGGAAGGGCCAGGTTCTCGCGGGCCATCAGGTCCCAGAAGACGACGCCCCAGCGGGCGAGCAGCTGCCCCGCTACCTGCTCGGCCAGCCCGTCGGGATCCTCCGTCTTCCCCGGCCCGGGAAGAAGGGCCCACCGACCCTCGCCCCCTTCGCGCAGCGTCGGGGCCCGTCGCGCCCCCAGGCGGTTGCGCTGTTCGTAGCGGTGCCGCCGCTTCCAGGCCTGGCGGGCCGAGAGAAGGGAGCGGACGGCCTGGAAGCCGTCGGCCGTGACGATGCCGCGCGCCACCAGGTCCCAGAGGCCCTCTTCCACCTCGACGGGCAGCCGACCGGTGGCGTCGCGCAACTCCGAGTGGAACATCGCCCCCTGCCGGCGCAGCGCATCGAGGACGTCGCGCCCGGCACCGTGGGCCGGTTCGGTGGCGAGGGCGCCGCCGCGCGCCGCCTGCAGCAGCCAGGGCAGATCGCCCCGCAGGGCGAAGGTGACCGGCGTGGCGCGCGACGGGGTGGCCGATCCCCGCCGGCCGGTTTCGTCGTCGGCGTCGGGCCGCAGGGCCAGCCGGCCCCAGACGAGCTCGCCCGCCAGGCAGAGGTCTTCGATGAAGCGTGGCTGGTAGCCCTCGACGCGGGCCGGGAGGACCGCCTCCTCCCACGCGCCGGCGGCGATCTCGAAACCCTGCAGCTGATCGACGACGGCCATCACGCCGGCCCGGCCGAGGCGCTGCGAGCCCGGCGCCACGTGGTGCCAGCGCAGCAAGAAGCGCATCAGGTCCTGCGCCGTCACCGGCTCGATCTCGCGCCGGAGTTTGTGCTGGGTGTAGGCGTGGATCCGGGCCAAGAGCCGACGTGCGCACCACTGCTCGGCCGCGTCGGTGCCGTCGCGCCCGGCCGGGGACAACTCGGGATCGAAGGATCCCCGCAGAGCGAAGCCCTCGGCTTCGAGCCGGGCCAGTCCCACCGACACCCGGCTCGCCGCCAGCGCCGTCCGTTGCGCCAGGGCGGCGACGGTGACGGGACCGGTGACGTCGAGATGGCCCCGGAGCGCGTCGGCGGCGGCCACGTCGGCGTCGGCCGCCGGCGCCGCCAGGGCCTCTGGCAACAGGTGGTCGGGACGGAAGAGGGCGTCGGGAAACAGAGCCTCGACCGAAGGCCGCCGTTCCACGGCGCACCAGAGCTCGTCTCCGGCGCCGGTGGTCACGACCATGGCCCGGCCCGTCCCTGCCAGTTCCTCGAACCAGGCCCCGGCGTCGTCGGTGGGACGGAGGACGACGAGGGAGAGAAGCAGATCGTGCAGGTCCTCGGCCCCCCGGACGTCGGGTGTCGCCTCGGTCCGCACCCGGGCCACGGCGGCGGGGTCGAGCTGGGCCAGGGCGGTCGCCTGAAGAGGCAGGCCGCGCCGGGTCTGGACGGCGCGGCTGCGCCGTTCCTCCAGGGGGGCGTCGTCCAAGAAGGTGTAGGGCTTGCCGTTCAGGATCTCGTGGGCGAGCACCGAAGGCTCGGTCGACTCGACGAAGTGCACCCGGGTGGCACCCGACTCGAGCCGGCGGAGCAGGGCCACCAGACCGTCCACGTCCATGGCCTCGTGCAGGCAGTCGTGGAGGGTCTGGCGCACGAGGACGTGATCGGGAATCTGCACGGGACCGGCCCCGGCGTTCTCCTGACAGGCGGCCAGCGCCGGGAAGACGGCGGCCATCAGGTCGTCGGACTCCATCCGCTGGATGGGCAGGGGATTCTTCCGGCCCCCCCGGAATCGCAGGACGGCCAATGAACGGTTCAGGTTCCAGCGCCACCGGGAGGCGAACATGGGAGAGGCCAGCACCGCCTGCTCGAGCGCCGTCGGCGCCGTCTCCGAACGCAGCAGCCGGGGGGCGCTGTCGAGGGGGAAGCTGTGCTGGGGCCCGAGCGACAGAAGAAGGGCGTCGTCGTTGGCCGCCGCCTGCAGCTCGAAGTCGAAGGTGGCGCAGAATTTCTTCCGCAGGGCCAGGCCGAAGGCCTTGTTGATCCGGCCGCCGAGCGGGGCGTGGACGACCATCTGCATCCCGCCGGCCTCGTCGAAGAACCGCTCGAAGACGATGTCGTCACCGGTGGGGAGCACACCCAGCCCCCCGAGGCCCGCCGCCAGGTAGTCGACGAGCTGCCGGGCGTCGGCCGGCTCCAGGCCGCAGGCCTCCTCGACGTGGCGCGCCGCCGTTCGCCGGCGCGCGTCCCCACCACCGTCGGCCGGTCCGGCGCCGCCCCCCTGCGATCGGGCCCCGTCCGGTCCGGGTGCCCCCGGCGGGGGCGAGAGGATGGCGCCGACGGCGGCCCGGAGCAGCGCTACCTCTTCCGAGAGCTCCTCGGTCCGGCTCGGGGCCTCGCCCACCCAGAAGGGGATGGTCGGTTGCGCCCCTTCGGCGTCGACCACCCGGACCTCGCCCTGGCTGACCCGCTTGATCCGCCACGAGTGGGTGCCGAGCAGGAAGACGTCCCCCGCCATCGATTCGATGGCGAAGTCCTCGTTCACCGATCCCACCGGCGTGTCGTCGGGTTCGAGGATGACGCGGTAGTCGCCCACCTCGGCGATGGCGCCCCCGCTCGTGAGCGCCGCCAAGCGGGCGCCGCGCCGGGGGCGCAGGACGCTGTTCACCCTGTCGCGGTGGAGGTAGGACATCTTCTTGCCCCGGCCCGTGGCGATCCCCTCGGAGGCGAGCTCGAGGACGGCCTCGTAGTCGGCGTCGGTCAGCTCGGCGTAGGGGGCGGCCCGGCGGACGACGGCGAGCAGATCCCCCTCGGCCCACTCCTCGGCCGCCGCCACCTCGGCCACGATCTGCTGGGCCAGGATGTCGAGAGGGGCGACGGGGGGGTGGGTGGCGTCGAGCCGGCCGCCGCGGACCGCCGCCACCAACGCCGCACACTCGACCAGCTCGTCGCGGGTCATCGGGAAGAGGATCCCCTCGGGGGTGCCCAGCCGGCTGTGGTTCGAGCGGCCGACCCTCTGCAGCAGCGTGGCGATGGCCCGGGGCGACCCCACCTGGCAGACGAGCTCGACGGGGCCGATGTCGATGCCCAGCTCGAGCGAGGCCGTGGCCACGAGCGCCTGCAGATCCCCGGCCCGCAGCCGGGTCTCCACCCGCAGCCGCCGGTCCTTCGAGAGGCTCCCGTGATGGGCGGCCACATGGTCGGGCCCGAGCCGCTCGGCCAGCTGGTGGGCGAGCCGTTCCGACATCCGCCGGGTGTTCACGAAGACGAGCGTCGTCCGGTGGGCCCGGACGTGCCCGGCGATCCGGTCGATGATCTCGCCGAACTGCTCGGTGGAGGCCACGGCCGAGAGCTCGCTCCCCGGCAGCTCGATGGAGATGTCGAGCCGCCGGGCATGGCCGCAGTCGACGATGGCAGTCGACCGGTCGTCGCCCACGCCGGAGAGGAGCCGGGCCGTCTGCTCGATGGGCCGCTGGGTGGCCGACAGGCCGATCCGCTGGGGCCGGGGGCCGACCTGCAGGTGCTCGAGCCGCTCGAGGCTCAGTGCCAGGTGCGAGCCCCGCTTGTCCCGGGCGAGCGCATGGATCTCGTCCACGATGACCGTCTCCACCCGGCCGAGGGCGGCCCGGCTCCTCTGGGCCGTGACCAGCAGGTAGAGGCTCTCCGGTGTCGTCACCACGAAGGTGGGCGGGTCCTTGATCATGGCGGCCCGGGCCCCGGCCGTCGTGTCGCCCGTCCTGACGGCCACGGTGATGGGAGGGACGGCCAGGCCGAGCGACCGCGCCTGCTCGGCGATCTCGGCCAGGGGGCCTTCGAGGTTCTGATGGATGTCGACGGCCAGGGCCTTCAGGGGCGAGACGTAAACGAGCCGGGTGGTCCCCGTTTGGAAGGTCCCGGTGTCGTGGGCCCGGTAGGCGGCGTCGATGGCCACGAGGAAGCCGGTCAGGGTCTTGCCCGATCCGGTGGGGGCGGCGATCAGGGTGTCGCCGCCGCCCCGGATCAGCGGCCAGCCCTCGGCCTGGGGGGCGGTCGGCCCGTCGGGGAAGCGGCGGGAGAACCAGGACGCCACGGCCGGGTGGAAGCCCTCGATGCCGATTCCGGGGCGGACGGTGCTCATCGTGTTCAGGGTACCGGGCGGCTGTGCCGCCGCCCACGGCCCCGACGAGGTCGCGGCCCGGGTCGTCAGTCCACCTTCAAGGCCGACCAGGTGAAGGGGACGGCGACGGTCGAGGAATCGACACCCTCACCGGTTCCCGACAACTTCTTCCCACTGACGGTCCCGGTGAAGACGATCATGTCCCCGTAACACGAGCTGGAATCGAAGTCGAAGGCGATCGTCTTCTTCTGCACCACCCAGACGCCGGAGCAGCCGTTGCTGAACGAGACAGTCTGATCGCGGTTGAGATCGATCTCCCCGGAATCGTTCAGGGAGGGCGGCCGTGGCCGCCGTGGCTATCCGAAGGGTGCGGGTCTTGAGCAGGGCGAGTGTCATCGGGGTCCTCCCGGGGCTGCCATCCACCACTGAAAGCCCCCCCCTCACGTTCCCCTGACAACGCCCGTCCGGGGCCGAAAGGGGCGCCGAGCTGCCCCTTGGCCCCCGGGGAATCCCCGTGCCTGGGGATTGGTTGTATATGCAACGAAAGAGGGTGGTCCCAGCGGTTCGAGGGGCCATCCCGGCGAAAGAGACGACTCATGGCTGAACTGAACCAGACCCTTCCCCTGCTCCCCCTGACCTCGGGTGTGGCGCTCCCGGGAATGGTCTTCACGCTGGCCCTCGAGACCGAGGAGGCCCGGGCGGCGGCCGACGCCGCCGGTGCGGCCGGCGGCCGGCTCGTCCTCGTCCCCCACGTGGACGGGCGCTACGCCGCCGTCGGCGTCGTGGCCGAGATCATGGAAGTGGGCGACCTGCCCGGCGGACCCCGGGCCATGGTGGTCCGCGGCGCCGAGCGCGTCACCATCGGTGCCGCCGCCCCCGGCACCGGCACGGCCCTGTGGGTCCAGGTCGAGCCCGTCACCGACGGTCCTGTCACCGCTGAAGCGGTGGAGCTGGCCCGCGAGTACCGGGCCGTCCTCGAGAACATCCTCATCACCCGCGGCGCCCGTCGCATGGCCGACCGGCTCCGGGAGGTGACCGATCCCTCTCTGGTGGCCGACCTCTCGGGCTACTCGCCCGACCTCACGCTGGACCAGAAGGTCCAGATCCTGGAGACGATCGACGTCGAGGAGCGGCTCCGCCTCGTCATCGGCTGGGCCCGCGAGACATTCGCCGACCTGACCCTGCGGGACCAGATCAAGTCCAACGTGGAAGAGGGCATGGAGAAGACCCAACGCGAGTTCCTCCTCCGCCGTCAGTTGGAGGCCATCCGCAAGGAGCTGAACGACCTCGACGGCACCGCCGACGAGGGCACTGTGGACGACTACCGAGCGAAGGTCGAGGCACGCGACCTTCCCGAGGCCGTCCGCACCGCCGTGCTCCGCGAAGTCGACAAGTTGGAACGGACGACGGAGCAGAACCCCGAGAACGGCTGGATCCGGACCTGGCTCGACACCGTCCTCGAGATCCCCTGGGAGGTCGTCTCCGAGGACAACCTCGACGTCAACGACGCGGCGCGCATCCTCGACGAGGACCATGAGGGCCTGACCGACGTGAAGGAGCGCATCCTCGAGCACCTGGCGGTCCGCGCCCTGCAGCACGAGCGCGGTCTCGTCCCGGTGGGTCGCCGCGGCGCGGGGGCCATCCTGGCCCTTGTGGGGCCGCCCGGAGTGGGCAAGACCTCTCTGGGTGAGTCGGTGGCGCGCGCCCTCGGCCGGACCTTCGTCCGCGTCTCCCTGGGAGGGGTGCGCGACGAGGCCGAGATCCGCGGCCACCGCCGCACCTATGTGGGCGCCCAGCCCGGTCGTCTCGTCCGCGCCTTGCGCGAAGCGGGCACGATGAACCCGGTCATCCTCCTCGACGAGGTGGACAAGCTCGGCGCGGACTACCGCGGCGACCCCTCCTCGGCTCTGCTGGAGGTCCTCGACCCGGCCCAGAACCACACCTTCCGCGACCACTACCTGGAGGTGGAGCTCGACCTGTCCAAGGTCCTCTTCCTGGCCACGGCCAACGTCATGGAGACCATCCCCGGACCTCTGGTGGACCGGATGGAGGTCATCCGTCTCGACGGCTACACCGAAGAGGAGAAGGTCTCGATCGCCCGCAACCATCTGTTGCGTCGCCAGTTGGAGCGCGCCGCGCTCCGGCCCGACGAAGTGGTCGTCACCGACGAAGCGCTGCGTCAGATTTCGGCCGACTACACCCGCGAAGCGGGCGTCCGGAACCTGGAGCGCGAGATCGGCCGACTGTTGCGCAAGGTGGCCACCAAGTTGGTCTCCGGTGAGCTCACCGCACCGGTCGACGTCTCCGACGTCAGGCCCTGGCTCGGCCGGCCGCGCTTCTTCTTCGAAGCGGCCGACCGGACGGCGGTCCCCGGTGTGGCCACCGGGCTGGCCGTCACCGGCACCGGTGGCGACGTCCTCTTCGTCGAGGCCACCTCGATGGAGGGCACCGAGGGTCTCACCCTGACCGGCCAGCTGGGTGACGTCATGAAGGAGTCGGCGGAAATCGCCCTCTCCTACGTCCGCTCCCACGCGGCCGAGCTCGGCATCGCCCCCGACGCCTTCACCGGACGCCGCTTCCATCTCCACGTCCCCGCCGGCGCCGTTCCGAAGGACGGCCCCTCGGCCGGCGTCACCATGACCACGGCCCTCGTCAGCCTCCTTCGGGACCGCCCGGTGAAGTCCGTTCTGGGCATGACCGGCGAGGTCACCCTGCAGGGACGCGTCCTGCCCATCGGTGGCGTCAAGCAGAAGGTGCTGGCCGCCCACCGGGCGGGTCTCACCGAGGTCGTCCTCCCGGCCCGCAACGGTCCGGATCTGGAAGACGTCCCCGAGGCCGTCCGCGATCAGATGACCTTCCATCTGGCCGAGGAGATCGGCGACGTCCTCTCCGCCGCGCTGGCCGAGCCCGCCGTCGGAGCCGCCGTCGGAGCCGCAACCACGGGCGGGGCCAGGGTCGACCAGGCCGCCTGACAGTTGACCGGCCGGGTGACTGTTGTCGCCCGGCCGGTCAACGCGTCCGTCGCGCCCCCGGGCCCGTCCATCGACGTGCCCGGGGCGCCCGACTGGCACACTGGCTGCCGTTGAATGATCCCGATCGTGGGGATCGTGCGGTGCAAGGGGGACTTCGTTTGGCGACGACCTACAGCGGCGTGCGGCCGAGCCCGGCGCCCGTCCTCGTGGCATTCGCCGGACCGGCACCACAGCGCCGGGTCACGGTCTTCTTCCGGCTCATCCTGGCCCTACCCGCCCTCATCGTCTTCGTCTTCGTCTCCTTCGCCGCCTTCTTCGTCGCCGTCATCGCGTGGTTCGGTGCGCTTGTCCTCGGACGTCTCCCGACCTTTGCCGCCACCTTCCTCACCGGTTATGTCCGCTGGGGTACCAGGGTCACCGCCTACACGGCGCTCTTGACCGACAAGTACCCACCGTTCACTCTCGAGAACGATGATGCCTATCCCGTCTGGATAACCGCCCAACCAGGACCACTGAACCGTTGGGCCGTCCTCTTCCGCATCATCATCGTCCTTCCCGCCGCAGTCGTCTCGAACATCGTCCAGCAAGGGGCCTTCTCCATCGTGGCCTTCGTCACCTGGTTGATCGTCCTCGTCAACGGCACAATGCCCGAGACACTTTTTCAGGCCTATTCCACCGCCGTCCGCTACCAGTCGAGGGTGACCGGCTACTTCCTCATGGTCACCTCGGAGTATCCCTGGGGTCTCTTCGGCGACACCGAAACGCCTTTCTTCGGCTCTCCGCCGCCCGCCCACGGCGCGTACGGTGCATCCGGGACAGGCGCATACGGGGCAGGCGCCTACGGCGCACCGCCGGCACCCGGCACCTATGGCGCAGGCGCCTACGGCGCACCGCCGGCACCCGGCACCTACGGCGCCGGCGGATACGCCGCTCCGCCTCCGCCGACGCCGGGGACATTCGGTGCGTCCCCGCCGCCGGGAACGGCGCCGGGAGCTTTCGGCGCGCCACCCCCCCCGGGAACGGTGGGTCGGTACGTCACCCCGCCCCCGCCGGATCCGGCCGCGACCTTCGCCACCGCGCCGCAAACACCTCCGGCCCCGACGCCACCGTTCCTGCCGGGGGTCGCTTTCACCTTCGGTGGCCCGTCCTATCTCTGGGGCTACACGGACGATCGCACCTTCTGCGGGATCTGGTCGGCGCACGACCTGAATACACAGCCGCAGATATGGCCGATCACCGAGCAAGGTGACGGCTGGACCCGTTTCAGGGAACTCGAGCCCAATGCCGTGGCTCTGGCCGAGCCCACCCCACCACCGACCGTCTCGCCCTGGGGGCAGGTGACGACATCGTCATACGGCGCCGCCCCGCCGAGCGCCGCCGCCGGCTCTTCCTACGCCGCCGGACCATCGCCGGCCGACGATCCCCGCTGGCGGATCGTCTTGTCGAGCGCGGCCAAGAGACTGATCGTCCTCTTCCTGGTCCTCGGCCTCATCGTCATCATCGTGAACAGGAATACCTTCAACGGGCACTTCTTTCAGGGTGTCGTGGCCAACGTGCGGGTCCAACTGGCGTATCAGTCACTCAAGAACGGGGTCAGCACCTACGACAGCAGTACGTCCGCGTGTCAGGGCACGGCCACCTCGTTGTCGTGCATCACCGCCGCCGATCGGACCTTGGCCCAGGATTTCTCGAGCTTCGAACAGACGGTGAGTTCGATCTCGGTTCCCGCCGGTGCCGGCACGGCGAGGTCGACGTTGCTGGCAGACGCCAACCTCGGCCGGAGCATCTTCGGTGAGCTGGCCGATTCGACGACCATCGGGCAGTACGAGGAGACATTTCAGAGCTCGCACGTCAGTCAGCTCTTGACCAAACTGGACCAGGACGAACAGACCCTCACGCGACAACTGAGCTGAGCGGGTCCGGTCCGGCCGAGGACGCTGCCCGCCGCCGGCCGCCGTATCTGCTTCTCCACAGGCGCCTTATACACAGGACAACGGAGGCAGAAGGGCCTCGTCACGTTCCCCTCGCGCACCGTTGGCCGTCCCGTCACCGTCCCGTCACCGCCCGTTCATTCTGGGCGCGCATATCCACACCCATGTGGACTGTGCGTCGGCGGGGTGGCGGAGGCCTTCGGACGGATCTGCCGGACCTCCCGGCCCCTTCACAGGAAGAGCACAGCAAACCCAATGCCGCTGCTCAGGCGTGGATCCGAGACTCTTCCCATGGTCGCCTCGGGCAACGTCTCTCTCGACCGACCCGCCCCCTCCTCCCTCGCCCCGGTCGACCTTGGGCGGCGGTCCAAGATCACGCCGGCCCCCCCGGCGGCGGCCCG
>DATNJD010000256.1:0-2879 GCA_035604075.1 Acidimicrobiales bacterium | reverse complement strand
GTTGCGGCTGCCGCTGCCGCGCCGGGCCCACACGATCGACTACACCGGTTCGGGAATCCTGGTGGCGGCGGTGTCGTCATTGCTGCTGGTGACCTTGTGGGGTGGTCAGACCTACGCGTGGGGGTCGGGCACGATCCTCGGGCTGATCGCGTTCGGCGTGATCTCGACCGGCGTCTTCGTCTGGTGGGAGCGCCGGGCGCCCGAGCCGATCTTCCCGCCCCACATTTTCGCCAACCCGATCCCGGCGGTGGCGTTCGTGATCACGCTGCTCGTCGCCGCCGCGATGTTCGCCGCGATCATCTTCATCCCGATCTACCTGCAGCTGGTCGACGGTGTGTCGCCGGCGCTGTCCGGGGTGCTGCTGCTGCCGTTGATGGGCGGGATGCTGGTGACGTCCATCGGATCCGGGCAGATCGTGTCGCGGATCGGGAGGTACAAGGTGTTCCCGGTGGTGGGGACGGCGCTGATGACGCTGGGTATGTGGCTGCTGTCGCACCTGGGACCGCACACCTCGCACCTGACCGCCGCGGGGTACATGGTCGTGTTCGGTCTGGGGATGGGAATGGTGATGCAGCTGCTCGTCCTGGCTGTACAGAACTCCGTCGCCCGCGACGACCTCGGTGTGTCGACCTCGGCGATCAGCTTCTTCCGGAACATCGGGGCCGCCTTCGGCACCGCCCTGTTCGGCACGATCCTGACCGTCCGGCTGGGGCACTGGTTGCCCCTGCTCGTGCACAGCCGGACGCACTTGAGCTTGTCCTCCTCGTTCACGATCACACCGAGGGCGCTGCACGCCCTCTCGCCCGCCGTGCGGGCCGGCGTGGTCGAGTCGTTCGTCCGCTCACTGCACGCCGTGTTCCTGGTCGGCGTGCCGGTGGCCGGGCTCGCCTTCGTGTTCGCCCTGATGTTGAAAGAGATTCCTCTGACCGACAAGAGGGTGGAAGCACAGCGCGGATCAGACGGGAGCGCGCCAGATCTCGTGCCGGGGGTGGTGGTCACCGAATCCCTGGGTGCGGGTGAGCAGGCAGGATTCGATGTCGAAGGCGAACAGGGTGTCCTCCAACGCCGGTAGGGGGACGTGGAACTGGGCGCGCTCGTCGACGAATTGGGCGCCGAATTGCTCTCGGTCGGTGGTGTCCTCGACCAGCCGGGCGCGGCCGGTGAGATAGAAGGCGTCCTCGTTGGTGTCCGTCGGAAAGGAGTGGAGGGCGTAGCGGCCGTCGCGGTGGAGGTCGCGTTGCTTGGGGGAGGGGATGATGAAACCGACGAAGGCGTCGTCGGTGATGAGGGGACAGAAGGGATGCAACCGGGGCCCGGCGTCGGGCCGGATGGTGGCCAGGAAGGCCAGTCCCACGCCGACCCGGTAGATGAGCTCCCGGCCCGCTTCGGCCAGGTCGGGACGGGCCTCGCGGAACTCCGACCAGGTGAGCATGGGGGCAGACTCGTCACCGGAGCCGCCGCTGTCAAGGGGCGTTGTGGGGCGCCCGGGGTATCGATCGGGCATAACGTGATCGGCCATGGACCTCTCGGGCGCGGCGGCGCTGGTGACCGGCGGTGCCAGCGGCATCGGGCTGGCCTGCGTCCGGCAACTGGCCGAGGCTGGTGCGTCGGTGGCCGTGCTCGATCGGCAGGAAGGGCCCGGCCATCCCGGCGATCCCCACCACGACCACCACGACGGCCACGACGATGTCGACGTCCGGATCATCTGCGACATCAGCGACGAGGCGGCCGTGGTGGACGGTGTCCTGCGGGCCCACGGTGCGCTCGGCGGGTTGACCCATGCCGTGCTCGCCGCCGGGGTGGGCGGCTTCGGCGCCCTGCTCGACCTGGAGGCGGCCGAATGGGACCGGGTGATGGCGACCAACCTCCGGGGCACCTTCCTGTGTCTGCGGGAGGTGGCGAAGGCGATGGTCGAAGGCGGCCGGGGCGGATCGGTGGTGGCGGTGACGTCGATCTCCGGGTTCCTGGCCGACCGGAGCATGTCCCACTACAGCGCGTCCAAGGCGGGCGTGGCCGAGCTGGTGCGGGTGGCCGCCCGCGAGCTCGGGCCCTTCGGCATCAGGGTGAACGCCGTCGCCCCGGGGACGACCGACACCCCGATGTTCGCCTCGACGGCGCGGCTGCCCGGCTACGGCGCCCGGGTGGCGGAACGGTCGGCGCTCGGCGGTGTGGGCTCGGCCGAGGCGGTGGCCGAGGCCATCGTCTCGGTGCTCGGGATGTCGTGGGTGACGGGCCAGATCGTGGCGGCCGACGGTGGCGTCTCGCTCTGGAGCCCGATCGATCCGGTCGAATCGATGATGTGGACCCCTCCGGGAGCGCCGGGATGAGGGGCCGGGCACGGTGATGGCAGGCCGGCCGGTGGTGGTGGTGGGGTCGGGAGCGGCCGGACTGGCCGCCGCCCTCGGGGCGGCCGCCGCCGGAGGCGATGTCGTCGTGCTCGAGCGGGCCGACACCGTGGGAGGGACGACGGCGCTCTCGGGCGGGGTGGCGTGGTTGCCGGCCAGTGACGCGATGAAGGCCGTGGGCCTCGACGACAGCGCCTCCGACACCTGTCGTTACCTGGCCGGGCTGGAGGGCGAGGTGGTGCCGGGACTGGCGTCGGCCTTTGCCGCCGACGCCGGCCGGGTGGCGCGGGAGATCGAGAGCCGGACACCGTTGCGGTGGGAAGTGCTCGAGCATTGGCCCGACTACCACGGGGAGATCCCGGGGGCGCTCTCCGGGGGCCGGTCGCTGTGGCCCGCCATGATGTCGCTGCCCGATGACGTCGAGGCCCGGGTCCAAGGTGCCCCCGATCAGCCGCGGCGCGTCGCCCGGGGGCGGACCGACATTGGGGACGACGCCGGGAATGACGGCGTCGTGTTCCGGGGGCCGGTGCGGGG
>DATNJD010000255.1:0-3603 GCA_035604075.1 Acidimicrobiales bacterium | reverse complement strand
CCGCCGGCCCACCACGCGGGACAGCGGTCGTCTTCCACCATGGCACGCCGTTCTCGGCCGTCCCCTATGGCGTGGCGGCCGACGGCGTTTCGTCTCGAGGGGCGCGTCTCGTCTCGTGGTCGCGCCCGGGATACGCCGGGTCCACCAGGCGCCCGGGGCGCAGGGTCGCCGATGTCGCCGCCGACACCGACGACGTCCTCGACGCCCTCGGCCACGACCGGTTCGTGACGATCGGGTGGTCCGGCGGCGGCCCCCACGCCCTCGCCTGTGCCGCGCTCATGCCCGGGCGCTGCCAAGCCGCCGCCCTCATCGCCGGCGTGGCCCCGTTCCGGGCCGAGGGCATCGACTGGCTCGACGGCATGGGGCCCGAGAACATCGAGGAATTTGCCTTGGCCGTCGAGGGCGGGCAGCCTTTCTCAGACTTCTTGAGAACACAGGCGGCCCAGTTCGCCTCGCTCACCGGCCCGGACGTCGCGGCCTCGCTGGGGGGGCTGGTCTCGGAAGTCGACCGGCGCGCCCTCACCGGGGACTTCGCCGACTTCATGGCCAGGGCCATCGTGGCGGCGGTCTCGGTCGGCACCGACGGGTGGCACGACGACGACATGGCCTTCATCGGAGACTGGGGCTTCGACCTCTCTCACATCGAGTGCCCCGTCGCCGTGTGGCAGGGACAGCAGGACCGCATGGTCCCGTTCGCCCACGGCGTCTGGTTGGCCGCCCATGTGCCCGGTGCCCGGCCGCACCTGTTGCCCGACGAAGGACACGTCTCGCTGGCCGTGGGCATCTTCGGTCACATCCTCGACGACCTCCTCGCCCTGGCGCGCTGACATCCGAGCCCGTTTGCGCTCGGGCCGGCGCGATGCCGTGCCGGGCCCGTTCAGGTGGGCTCGGGCGCCGGCGGGAGGTCGGGGGCCCGCTTGGGGCGATCGCGGTGGACGATGACTTCGGACCGCTCGGGGTGCTCCGCGTCGAGATGGACTTCGGGCACGTCGTCGCCCGGGGGGTCGCCGCCGGCGTCGACCACGATGGCGATCTCGTCGTCATGGCGTCCGTAGATGACCTCGTGCAGCCCGAGCATGGCCGCACCGAGCATGCTCGCCGGTCGTCCGCGGCTCCAGTGCCGGGGCCGGTGAGCGCCGGGGCCGTCCTCGGCGTCGGGGTCGTCGGTGGACTCCAACCACGAGATCCACTGCTCGTCGGACCAGGCCTCGGGGTCGTCGGGAGGCCCGCCCGGACCGCCGGGCTCGGGTTGGTCCATGTCAACCACGGTACCGGGAGGCCGCCCCAGGCCGGCGGCGTCTGCTCAGGCCGGAGTGGGGGTCTCGGGGGGAAGCCCCGGCGGTGACTCATCAGACCGGCGCGCGCCCTCCTGGCTCCTCCACACCGACTCGGCCCGGTAGAGCACCTCGCGCAAGGGGAGCCCGCTGCGCGACGCCGCTCGCTGGGCGTCACGCTGCTCGGCCTTCACGCGACCGGGACTGACCTTTATCTGCACCGGCATACCGTCCACGTCCACCTGGTCCATCACCCGGCGCGCCGGCCATCGCTCGAGCAGGGCGCCACGTACGCCGAGACTCCCGGTCTCGCGCTGGAGCGTGGCCCGGACGACCTCGGTCAGGACCGGGTCCACGAGGACGCTGACGGTGTGGCCCGGGCGACCCTTCTTCATGACGACCGGGGTGATCCAGGCGTCGTAGGCACCGGCGCTCAACAGTGCCTCGAGGGCGTGAGCGAGGACCTCACCGGTGGCGTCGTCGAGGTTGGTCTCGAGCAGCATCACGGGTTGTCCGGGGGCATCGGCAACGGCCAACGACGTGCCCACCACCACCTGGGTGCAATTGGGGAGGCCGTCGATGTCGTGCGACCCCGCGCCGAAACCGGTGGAGGCGATGCGCATGGGCGGCAGCGGCCCGAAGCCCGACGCCATGGCCGCCAAGATGGCCGCTCCCGTGGGCGTGGTGAGCTCGACGGCCACGTCGCGGCCCCATGTCGGGATGCCGCTCAGCAACCGGACCACGGCCGGAGCGGGATTGGGCAAGAACCCGTGGGCGCTGCGGATGGTGCCCATGCCCGTGGCGACCGGTGAGGCCACCACGGCGTCGACGCCGAGGACCTCGAGGGCCGCGGCGGTGCCCACGACGTCGATGACGGTGTCGTGCGACCCCACCTCGTGGAAGTGGACCTGTTCGCGGGGCCGGCGATGCAGCCGCCCCTCGACCTCCGCCAACAACGCGAAGGTGTCCAGTGCCCGCCGGGTCACGCGATCGGGAAGCCGGCCTTCTTCGACCAGGCCCACGATGTGGGCATAGGTCCGCACCACGACGTCGTCGGTCGTCTCCACCACTGCTTGGGTGGCGGCGATGCCGGCGCGAAGCACGGGAGCGGCCCGCAGGCTCCATCCGCCGAAGGGCAGGCGTTGCACAATGGCGAGCACCTCGGAGAAATCGGCTCCGGCATCGAGCAGGCTGCCCAGAGCCATGTCGCCGGCGATGCCCGCGAAGCAGTGGAACCATGCCACCGTGTCGGGCCCGCCCCCTTCGAGCGGGCCCGGTCCCGACAGGCCCCGCACCGCGTCGTCGTCCGGTGGTCCGGCGCTCACGGGAGCATCCGGGCGACGGCGCAGGCGGCGCCGAATCCATTGTCGATCCCGACCACGGTGAGCCCGGCTGCGCACGACGCCAACATGGCGAGCAGGGCGGTGATCCCCTCGAAGGCGGCCCCGTACCCCGTCGACACCGGGACGGCCACGACCGGTGCAGCGGTGATCCCGGCCACCAGGCTGGCGAGGGCCCCTTCCATCCCGGCCACCACCACCACGGCGTCGGCGCCCGCCACGTCGTCGGCTGACGCCAGGATGCGGTGCACGCCGGCGACACCGCAGTCGGCCACGAGCGTGGGAGCAAACCCGTAGGCGCCCAGCACCGCCAGGCACTCCTCGGCCACCGGTAGGTCGGCGGTGCCGGCCGTCACCACCACTACCCGCCCTGTGCGCTGGGGGGCTCGGCGCCAGCACACCGTGGCCAGAGCTCCCGACGTCGACACCTCTCCCCCCGGGGCCATCTCCAACGAGGCCGCGACCTGATCGGCGTCGGCCCGGGTGAGCAGCACCGGGGTCGCCCCCGGCTCGGCCAGCAGCTCGACCACGATCTCGCCGCATTGGCGGGCCGTCTTCCCCGGCGCGTAGACGGCCTCGCCCACCCGCTGACGCAGGGCGCGGTGGTGATCGACGCGGGCGAACCCCAGGTCGACGAACGGCAACCGTCGAAGTCGGGCGACGGCCTCGTCAGGAGCGAGCACTCCGGCTCGGATGTCGTCGATCAGTTGGCGCAGGGCGGGTTCGTCCATGGGTGCCCACTATCCTGCCGCACATGGGTGCGGCTGCGATCCCCGGTACGGCAAGCGTGGAGACGATCACCTTCCTCGGTCCTGCCGGCACCTTTACCGAAGAGGCCCTGTTCACCCAGGCCGACTACGCGTCGTGCGAGCTGGTGGCCGCCGCCACGCTCACCGAGGCCCTGGAGGCAGTGGGTGGCGGGATGGCGACTCTGGCGTTCGTGCCCATCGAGAACTCCATCGAGGGCACCGTGAACGCGACCGTCGACA
>DATNJD010000254.1:0-4248 GCA_035604075.1 Acidimicrobiales bacterium | reverse complement strand
AAGATCCCGGAATCCCTCCGTCGGAACGTCCGCCGGTTCGAGCGTCGACGCACGACCTCCGAAACAGTCCGGTCCATGGAAGGGATCTCGACCGGCTGGGTACGACGATTCGAGACCCCGCTCCGCTCCGAGTCGTACCGGCACCGAACTTCCGAGGGTGGCCATGAGGCGACGGGTCGTCGTTGCCGTCGTCCCCATGTCCATGCTGCCTTCGGTCGCCACAACCTGCGCCAGAGGCACCCCGAGCCCGACGAGCACCGCCAGGGCCACCGCATCGTCGAGGCCCCCGTCGACGATGACGTGAACGGCTCGATCCATCGGCACTCCTACGAGTCGAGGAACCGCAGCACGGCCAGGACCCGGCGGTGGTCCGACTGGGAGACGGGCAGGTCGAGCTTGGCGAAGATGTTGGCCACGTGCTTCTCCACGGCCCCCTCGGAGATGACGAGCGTGGTGGCGATGGCGGCGTTGGAGCGGCCCTCGGCCATGAGAGAGAGCACCTCGCGCTCCCGGCCGCTCAGCCCCGAGAGCGAGTCGGTGCGGCGGGAGGCTCCGAGCAGCTGGGTGACCACCTCGGGGTCGAGGGCGGTGCCCCCGGAGGCCACCCGTACGAGGGCCTCCACGAAGTCGCTCGTGTCGGCCACCCGGTCCTTCAGCAGGTAGCCGATGCCGGCGGCGTCGTCGGCCAGCAGGTCGGCCGCATAGCGGGTCTCGATGTACTGCGAGAAGAGGAGGATCCCGAGGCCCTGGTGGCGCTTTCGCATGTCGATGGCGGCGCGCAGGCCCTCGTCGGTGAAGGTGGGCGGCATGCGGATGTCGATCACGGCCACGTCGGGACAGTCCCGCTCGATCGACGCCCGGAGCCCCTCGGCCTCGCCCACCGCGGCGGTGATCTCGAAGCCGCGGTCGGCCAGTAGCTGGACCAGCCCGTCGCGGAGAATCGCCGCGTCTTCGGCGATGGCGACGCGGATGGAGTCGGTCATCTACGCGTGCAGGGGGAGGTCGATGGTGATCACGGTGGGGCCCCCGGCCGGGCTCGTGATGTGGAGGCGGCCGTCCACGGCGTGCACCCGGTCGGTCAGGCCCGACAACCCGCTGCAGGCGGAACCGACGAGCGCCAGTTGCGCTCCCCCCTGTCCGTCGTCGCGGACGACGATGCGCAGCCATCCCCCCTGTTGGACACAGCTGATGCTCGCTCGCGAGGCGTGGGCGTGCTGCACGATGTTGGCCATCAGCTCGGCCACACAGAAGTAGGCGATGGCCTCGATGGCGGGGGTGGGACGGTCGGTCAGCACGACCGTCACCTCGCTCGGCACCGTGCTCCGGGCGGCCAGAGTGGACAGTGCGCCTTCGAGGCCGATGTCGAGGGCGGGGGGATGGATGCCCCGAGCCAGGTCGCGCAGCTCGACGATGGCCTCCTTGGCTCCCCTGTGGGCGTCGTCCACCAGCCGGCGGACCTGGTCGAGATCGAGCCCGCCACCCTCCTCGGCCAGCTTCTCCTTGGCCTGGCCCAGACGCATGGCCACCGCCACCAGCTGCGCCTGGGTCCCATCGTGCAGGTCGCGCTCGATCCGGCGGAGCGTGGCCGCCGATGTGTCGAGGGTCTGGGCCCGGGCATGCTCGAGAGACCGCACCCGGGCCGTCATGGCGTCGGGGGCGAGCAGGACGCGCATGAGCCTGCGGTCGACGTAGACCACGGCCCGCATCGTCCACGGTGCCACGAACACCAGGATCACGCCCGTCACGAAGATGAACAGTCCGTGGAAGAACCCGCTGTCGCCGACCGAGAGGTAGCCGGGTTGGAAGAGGTTCAAGAAGACGCCGAATTCGGGCGGGCGCGTCGCCCCATGGCCCCAGAGGGGGTAAACGAGGCAGAAGAAGGCGTCCACCCAGACGCTGAAGGCGAACCAGACACCGAAGGCCGACAGCGGGATCTTGACCACCGAGTAGGCGACGGCCCGCCACCCGACCGTGTCCCGGAGCGCCGATTGCAGCCATCCGAAGAAGCCGGGTCGGGCGGCGAAGGGCTCGGGCTCCTCGATGTGCTCGTCCAGGAACGAGCGGGCGAGATTGCGGTGGAATCCCCCGATCCCCCTCGCCCCCCGCAGCGACCCGGCGATGACGACGAGGCCGATGAAGGTGATGGCCAGAGCCACGCCCGACAACATCGTGAAGGCGATGAAAGCGAAGCCGACGACGGCCAGGAGGGAACTGAGGACGAAGAAAAGCAGCTCGGACCACGACCGCCGGGCGAACGGTTCGTCCCACACCCTGCGGGCGATTCTGTGGATCTGCTCCACACGGGCTTCGGAGAGCACGATCACCTTTTCGTTGCCTCCCAGCCGGAACTGCACTCGCACCCCGTTCGCATCGACGTCTCCCGCCATCATGCGTCACGCCGGGCGATCAGCACAGCCGCCAGGCCGAGAACGACGGTGGTGTACAGCGCCATCAGGAGCAATCCCTCCGGGGCCGATACCTGGCCCGCCTGGGGCACGGTGGCTGACACCGAGTTGGCCAGCATCCCCACCGGCGTGTACCGGACCGGCGTCCCGGGGAGGTTATGGATGAGCAGCGGAATCAGAAAGGTGATCCCGACGTAGGCGGCCATCGCCCCCGCCGTGTGGCGGATGATCACGCCCAGGCCGAGGGCGAGGAGGCCGAGAAGAGCGAGGAACGCCCCGGAGAGGGCCACGGCGCGCAGCACCCCCGGTTGGCCGATGGTGGCCGACGATACGCCGCCGGCCGACAGGACGGCCTGGCCGATCCAGAAGCAGGTGAACGTGAGCACCTCGCTCACGGCCAGGGCGATCGCCCCCACCACAAGCACCTTTCCGACCAGGAACAACCGGCGGCGCGGGGTGGCGGTGAGCGAGGACCGGATGGTCCCCGTGCCGTACTCGCCCGTGGCGGCCAGTATCCCGAACACGCCGATGGCGAGCGTGGCCAGGGCCAGGCCGGTCAACGCCGAGTTGGTGGCGTCGAAACCCCGGTAGAACCCGGGTCCAGGGCCGTGGTGAACGTTCGCCGTGGTCAGGATGGTGACGGCCACCGTCCCCACGGCCGTGACGATCAGTGTCCAGAACGTCGACCGCAGGGATGCGATCTTGGTCAGCTCCGACCGCACCACCTGGCGCAGTCCGTAGCGACCGCCCGGCATTCTCAAAGTACTGATGTACATCACGACGCCTCCTGGGTCCGGTATTCCACCGAGTCGAGGGTCAGTTCCATGAAGGCGTCCTCGAGTGACGCCCGCATGGGGACGAGCTCGTGCACGGTCAGCGCCCGGTCCGCCGCCAGGTCACCGACTTCGGCCGCGGTCATGCCCATCACCACGAGGGCGCCGTCTCTCTCCACCGTGACTCCCGCACCCAGCTTCTGCAGGGCGGCCACGAGGTCGCCGGACGAAGGGGTGACCACCCGCACCGCATCGGCGGCGTTGCGAGCGGTGAACTCCTTCACGCTCGTCTCGGCGATCAGAGCGCCGCGGCCGATGACGACCAGTCTCTCCGCCGTGAGGGCCATCTCGTTGATCAGGTGGCTCGAGACGAACACCGTCCGTCCCTCGGCCGCCAGGTCCCGCAGAAGATGACGGACCCAGCGGATGCCCTCGGGATCGAGACCGTTGATGGGCTCGTCGAAGAGAAGCACCCCGGGGTCTCCGAGCAGCGCGGCGGCAATCCCGAGGCGTTGTCCCATCCCGAGTGAGTACTTGCCGGCTCGGTTGTCGGCCACCGACGTCATTCCCACGATGTCGAGCACCTTTTCGATCCGCCCCACGGGAATGTCGTTCGTCTTGGCCAGACACCGGAGGTGGTTGTAGGCGCTGCGGGCGGGATGAAAGGCCTTGGCGTCGAGCAGGGCACCGACGTCGCGCAGGGGCCAGCGGAGCTCCTCGTAGGGCTTACCGTTCACCAGGGCGGTACCGGACGTGGGGTTGTCGAGGCCCACGATCATCCGCATGGTGGTCGATTTTCCCGAGCCGTTCGGGCCGAGGAAGCCGGTGACGACACCGGGGGTGACGTCGAAGCTCAGGTCGGAGACGGCCACGGTCTTGCCGTAGTGCTTGGCCAGTGAGCGGGCAGAGATCATGGTTCTCACCGTACGGAACCTCGGCCCCGGTGAGAATGCCGCTACCGGGCGTCTTGTGCTGGGGCTAGCCCCCCTGGCGTCGCTACCAGCGCCTCATAGACCCCGCCCGCGAACGAGAGAAATGGCAGCCCTGCCACTAGCCCGAGGCGAGGTGCG
>DATNJD010000253.1:0-2664 GCA_035604075.1 Acidimicrobiales bacterium | reverse complement strand
GTCGGCGGCATCGCGTCGGCGGCATCGCGTCGTCGCGTCGGAGGTGGCGTTGCGTCGGAGGTGGGGTCGACGGTGGAGGAGAGAATGCGACCGAGAGTCGTCGTGGTCGGCGGGGGACGGATGGGAGCGGCGCTCGTCGGGGGACTGATCGCCGGCGGATGGGATGCCGGAAGGATCGCCGTGGTGGAGGCCGACGCCGGCCGACGGTCGGCACTGAAGGAGATGCTTCCCGGGGTGGTGGTGGAGGCGGTGCCGATGGAGGCCGAGGGTGCGGTGGTGGCGGTGAAGCCCGGTGACGGTGAGGGCGCGTGCCGATCGCTCGCCTCGGTGGGGACGTCACGGGTGTTGTCGATCATGGCCGGGGTGCGGCTGGGGCGGCTCGAGAGCTGGCTGGGGCCGGCGGTGGCGGTGGTGCGGGCCATGCCGAACACTCCGGCCCTGGTGGGCGCCGGTGTCTCGGCGCTGGCCGGTGGTCGGGGCGCCGGGGAGGACGACGTGGCCTGGGCCGAGGAGATCCTGGTGGCCGTAGGCCGGGTGGTGCGGATGGCCGAGTCGTCACTGGATGCGGCCACGGGACTCTCGGGCTCGGGGCCGGCCTACATCTTCTTGGTGGCCGAGGCCCTGATCGATGCCGGGGTGGGGGTGGGGCTCGATCCCGAGGTGAGCCGGACGCTGGCCATCGAGACCCTGGCCGGGGCGGCGCGGCTGCTGGTGGAGACGGGCGAGAACCCGGCGGCGCTGCGGGCCCAGGTGACTTCGCCGGGGGGGACGACGGAGGCGGGGGTGGCCCGATTGGAGGCGAACGGGCTGCGGAGGGCGTTCGACGAGGCCGTTACGGCCGCCACGGAGCGTTCTCGGGCCATGAGCGGGTCATGAGCGGGTCATGAGCCCGGACGGGCGACAGTCACCCGACGGGAGAGAAGTCCCAGGTCAGAGGGGCGGAGCGGGCGGACGCGGCAGAGATCGACCCGGCCGCCCCAGGAGCCTGGCGCGCCCCCTTTCCAACATCACCCACAGTGACGTACAGTCGACTCAGGCGGAGAGGGGTGATTCCACTGAGTTCCGATGACGCGACGAGCGCTCGCTACCTTACGGTTCGCGAGGTGGCGAGCACGCTGCGAGTTTCGAATATGACGGTCTACCGGCTGATCAACGCCGGTGATCTTCCGGCTGTGCGTGTCGGCAAGTCCTTTCGCCTGCGAGAGGACGACGTGAACCGCTACCTGTCCGACCGGTATACGCAGGCCGGATAGCAGCCAGCGGGCTGCTGGCCACGGGCACGGTCCGGCGGTGACGAGCGGCTCCCGAGGTGCCGTCTTCCTCCTCACCGACTACGGCAGCGCGGATGAATTCGCGGGTGTGACCAGGGCTGTTGTCGTTCGCCACGCCCCCGGTGCACCGGTGGTCGACCTGACCCACGCGATTCCGCCTTTCGACGTCAGGGCCGGTGCCCTCGCCTTATCACGCTCCGTGGGATACCTGGGTCCCGGAGTGGTGGTGGCCGTCGTCGATCCGGGGGTCGGCAGTGAGCGACGGGCGGTGGCGGTGAGCGTGTCCGAAGACCACGGGCCCCGATATCTGGTCGGTCCCGACAACGGTCTTCTGGGCGGGGCCATGGACGTCCTGGGAGGGCCGGTCGCCGCCGTGGTTCTTCCGGCCCGGACCGGCACATTCGACGGACGGGATCTCTTCGCGCCGGTGGCGGCGCGGCTGTGGCTGGGGGCCTCGCTCCACGACGTGGGGATGCCCGTCGATCCCGCCACCCTGGCCCGGCTGGCACCGCCCCGGCTCGAGGTGGAAGCCGGGTCGATCGTGGCCGAGGTGCTCTGGGTGGACCGGTTCGGGAACGTGCAGCTGGCTGCCCGGGCCGACGATTGGGCGCGGGCCGGCCTCGGTGAGGTCGTCGTGATCAATGTCGGCGGCGATACCGGGACGACCGGGACGACCGGGACTCCCGGGACTCCCGGGACGACTCGGACGTCCGGAACGGGCCGACGGGTGGGAT
Source organism: Acidimicrobiales bacterium (assembly GCA_035604075.1). Taxonomy (GTDB): domain Bacteria; phylum Actinomycetota; class Acidimicrobiia; order Acidimicrobiales; family UBA8190; genus Palsa-661. The sequence continues at coordinate 659 of DATNJD010000253.1, read as the reverse complement.
CGTTCTCGGAGCTCGAGGACGACGAGGTGGGGTTGCTTGTCGACGCGAACGGACAGCTGAGCCTCGTGTGCGACCGACGGCCGGCCGCTACCGTGCTGGCGGTGCGAACAGGAGACACGGTCCGTCTGAGTTCGACGGCGGCGTGAACCTCGCCCGTCTGATCGAGGCGCACCCGGCCGGGGGGCGTGCCCTCTACGACCGGGGCCGGTGGCACAGCTGGGGTGAGGTGCGTGAGAGAGCCGCCGCCGCCGCGGCCGGCCTCGGATCGCTGGGGCTGGTACCGGGTGACCGGGTGGCGATCGCCTGGCCCACCTCGGTCGACTTCGTGGTGGCCTATCTGGGCGTGCTCGCCGCCGGCCTGGTGGCGGTGCCCTTGAACCCCAACAGCCCGCCGGCCGAGCTCGCCCGCGAGCTCGCCGTGGTGAGTCCGGCCGCCCTGCTCGCCGGTGGCGCCGCCGCTCTCTGCGCCGCCGAGGTCAGCGCCGCGCTGTCACCGTCGCCGGTTCTCGTCCTCCCCGCCGGCTCTCCCGCACCGACGTCGGACGCGGCGGCGTCCGACGCGGCCGCAGGAGGGGCAGGACCGGCAGCGGGGCCGTCATGGGAGGAGTTCTCCGCCGCCGGCTCGGTCTCCGCCGCCGCCGGCTCGGTCGAGGGTGGGA
>DATNJD010000252.1:0-2827 GCA_035604075.1 Acidimicrobiales bacterium | reverse complement strand
TCGCCGGCCCAGGTCTCGAACCCGTTGAGCGACAGGTTGGCGGGCACGGTCACGCCCTGGTAGTTGAGCGAGGTCGGGGCGGCAAAGACGCAGACGGCGCAGACGATGGTGAAACCGATCGCCACCAAGGGCAGGATGATGGCCAGGCCGGCGGGGATCCGGGCCAGGTAGATCGCCAATCGTGAGCGGCCCGTCACCACCAGGTGCCGGAACATCCCTTCGGTGAGGTCGATCGACCCCGCCGTGCTCCCCAACGTGGCGGCGACGATGAAGCCGAAGACGTAGAGGACGCCGGCCACGAGGGCGACGTAGATGTCGCGCCCGCCGGCCGCGCCGTAGGACTTCGGCGCCACGGCGTGGAGCAGGAGCCGGATGGCGAGGAAGACGGTGGGGATGCCGATGGTCACCAGCATCAAGGCGATCATGAGCCCGCGGCGCTTGCGGAGCTCCATGAAGCGGGTGGTGATCATACCGACGGTCGGTATCCACGATCCCCGATGGTCGCGTGACGAGCCGACCGGGGCCGGGGCCGGGGCCGGCGTCGGGGCCGGTGTGCCTACGTCGACCGTCGTCATGCCGATTCCCCCAGACGGCTCGTGACCTGCAGGAACCACGATTCGAGCGATGCCTGGATCTGCTGCAGTCGGTAGACCGATATGCCGCCTTCGACGAGGACGCGGTTGATCTCGGCGATGACGTCGCGGGGCGTCCCGGTGGGCAGGGTGATCCCCAGCCCTCCTGGTCCCGACTCGATGTGGGCCCCGATGGTGGTGCTGTCGAGGAGGGCATGGGCACGATCGGGATCGGAGCACTCGATCTGGAGCATGAGTGCCGATCCGGCCAGCAACTCGGAGATCGGCCCCTGTCGGATGATGTTGCCCCGGTCCACGATGGCGACCGCATCACAGGTCCGCTCGACCTCGTCCAAGAGGTGCGACTACAGCACGACGGTGCGGCCTTCCGCCACCAGGGACAGGATCATGTCACGCATGTCCTGCATGCCGGCCGGGTCGAGCCCGTTCATGGGCTCATCCAGGATGAGGAGCTGAGGATCCCCGATGAGACATGCAGCCACCCCGAGTCGCTGGCGCATGCCCATCGAGTACTTCGACACCCGGTCGTCGGCACGATGAAGGATGCCGACCCGCTCGAGTGACGGCCCGATGCGGTCCCGCGCCGCCGGCTCTCGGGCGGCGGCGAGGACCTGGAGGTTCTGCCTCCCCGTCAGATGGCCGTGGAACCGGGGCTCGTCGACGATGGCGCCCACCCGGGCCAACGCCTTGTCGCGATGTTTCGGGACTTGGTAGCCGAGGAGAGACATGGTGCCGGCGTCGGCGTGCGTCAATCCCAGGAGCACCCTGATGAGGGTGGTCTTGCCGGCGCCGTTGGGGCCCAGATAGCCGAAGGCGCATCCCCGGGGGACCAGCAGTTCGACGTCGTTGACGGCGACGTTGGGGCCGAATCGTTTGCTCAGCCCGTGCGTTTCGACAGCCCATTCATCACTCAAGGTTTTCCTCCGGACGACAGAAGAGACAGCCGGTGCCACTCGCAAAGAGCCGTCACCGCTGACGGATGGTTCTGGCGCAAACGGACTCGGGTCCGAGAACGTGTTGTGCTTGTTTCGCCGATCGACGAGGCGGTACACCCCGTAGCCGGCCGCCAGAAGGACGAGGATGAGGAGACCACCAGGTCCCATGACGGTTTCAGTGCGCTTTCCGTGTCAAGGACTTGAGAACCAGAGCACCGTGCCTGATGACCGCGGGTTCGACCGCCAAAATTCGTCCGATCGGAGCGAGAGTAGTGCTTGTCCGGGCCGTTTTGGTGACGCCGGGACGGTCCGGCAGGATTCCGCCGCCGGGTCTGGTGTCTCTTGCCTGGGCCGATGTCCTCATGACCTCCGGGGTGACCTTCGGGCACGGCCACATCCCGGGTTCGACTCATCTGTCCAGGTTCGTGGATCGGCCGACGCCCCACAATGGGGGATAACCCTCAGATCCCCCCGACCGGATGCAACCCCCCGCGGTCGGCGTCTACTTGGTCGAAGGCGCCGATCCGGCCGCGTTGGCCAGAGGAACCATGGGGCAGACGATGACCGGGGTCGCCGGTGTGAAGATCGGTGGCTCGCTCGTTGCTGCCGTGTCGGGGCTGGTGCCGGCGCCGGAGAGATTCACCCGTCCGTGGAGAACCTTGGCCGACCCGGACGCCGAGACACCGCCCCCTGTTTGGGGGACCGGCATGGGAGTCGGCGGTGGAAGCGGAACGGGCGGCGGGCTGACGACGGGCGGTTGGGGAAGAGTGACGGTGCGCAGGACGTTGCCCGACGCGTCGAGCAGCTGAACGGTACCGGCAACGTCGTAGGGATCGGATGTGGCCGAGGCGGCGACGTGGTGGGCGAGCACCACGGTACCGTCGACGGGAGCCATGGTGTCGGTCGATCCGTCGGCGAAGGTGACCCGGCCGGTAGCGACGTCGGTGTCGACATGCATCGCCACCCACCAGACGGGGTCGCCCTCCACCACTCCGAAGGTGCCCGAGTCGGTCGACTGAGGCTCGGTCCCCGCGTTGAGGGTGGCGGGAGAGGGATCCGACTCGAGGTCGGCCTGTCCGACGGCGGTGGCGTCGGACATCTCGATCGAGTCGGAGGATGCGCCGCACGAGAGGAAGGGAGGTTCGAGACCGGTGACGGCCGGACCGGCGACGGTGGGAACGGCCCCACAGCCGATGGAGGTTGCCGGGAATTGGTAGACGCGGATGGTGACGCCGTCGGCGGTGGTGCGGGTGAAGATGTGGGTGGCGGTGGTGGCGGCGCCGCCGAGCGATCCGCTCG
>DATNJD010000251.1:0-3280 GCA_035604075.1 Acidimicrobiales bacterium | reverse complement strand
CCCGTCGCCCTCGGCTCCGACACCTGGAACGCCTGCCTCCCCGTGCTCCGCACCGCCTACGGACGCTGGACGTTCGACGAGGATCTTCAGTCGGCGTAGACCGGCGATCTCACAGCGACAGAGCCGTCACAGCGACAGAGCCGTCACAGCGAGAGCAGGGCCGGGGCGAGCTCGCGGTACTCGGTCAACGGAATCGAGGTCCGTCCGTCGGAGAAGACCTGGACGCACACATGGTCGGCACCGGCGTCGTAGTGGGCGGCCACCCGGGCGGCCACCGCGTCGACATCACCCCAGCCGACGATGGCATCGACGAGCCGGTCACTTCCCCCGCCGGCGACGTCGTCGTCGTCGAAGCCGAGCGTCAGCAGATTGTTGACGTAATTGGGCAGGGTCAGGTAGCCGGCGGTAAAGGTCCGGGCCACGGCACGCGCCCGGGAGGGGTCACGTTCGAGGACGACCGTGACCTCGGGGGCGAGGATCGGCCCCTGTCCGAGGATCTGGCGGGCCCGGGCCGTGTGCTCCACGGGAACGAAGTAGGGATGGGCGCCGGCCGCCCGGGTGCCGGCCAGGGTCAACATGCGCGGTCCGAGGGCGGCGAGGATCCGGCGGTCCTTCGTCACCACCCCTGCTGCGTCCAGGCCGTCGAGAAAGCTCACCATGTGGGCGTAGGGACGGCCGTAGTCGGCCACGACCGGCCCGTGGCTGACACCGAGGCCGAGGAGGAAGCGGCCCGGGTACCGGGCATCGAGGTCGGCGACGTCGCGGGAGAGGTCCTCGGGAGGGGTCACCCAGATGCTGGCGATGCCGCTCGCCACCGCCACTGCGGTGGTCGAGGCGAGGAGGCGTTCGAAGCGCGCCGGGAGACCGGGTTGGAAACCGGCGGAGGACCACAGCGCCGTGTACCCGAGCGCCTCGAGCTCAGCCGCGACGGAGACCGACTCGTCCTCCTCCCACCGCCACGAGCCGCTCCACCAGATGCCCAGCTTGCCGAGGTCCACCCGAGCGAGCGTATCCAGTTATTGCTCGGACATGATCGCCGCCAACTCGGCCAGCGGGTCGCGCACCACCGGGCCGGTGACCTCGACCACGGCGCTCGTGATGGTCCCGGTGAAAGGGAAAGGTGCCTCGTAGCCGTCGCCCACGGCGGGCCCCCACTCGTAGCCACAGGTGAGCCCGACGCCGACGCCGTTGAAGCCCGACGGGGTGAAGCGCTCGATCGGCCCCTCGGCCACCACCTCTCCGTCGACCAGAAGGGTCCCCGCTCCACCCCGGCCGCTGTCCTTCTCGAACGTGAAGGACAGCGTGTGGGGGCCAGGCGCCACCACGTCGGGGGCCTCGAGGACGAGCCGCTCCTTGCCGTAGAGGTTGTGGACGTACCGGGGTCGACCTTCGAGGAGATGGAACGACCAACCACCGAGAGCCGACCCGAGGGCCAGGAGGACCCCGGAGGCGACGCTTACCTCGGGCAGATCCACCTGCACCGTCATGGCGTGGGAGCGGTTCCTCACGTTCACGGCCACCGGCTCGGGCACCTGGGCCCCTCCGGGGAAGTACCGGAACGTCGCACGCTGGCGGCGGCGATCGGGCTTGGGGTGGACGAGGGTCCACAGCACGCGGTTGTCGAGGGGCAGTACCTGGTTCCGTTCTGCCTCGCGCCACCACAGCGCCACCATGTCGGCCACCCGGTCGGGGTGCTCGGCGGCCAGGTCGCGCGTCTCGGAGAGGTCCTCGGCCACGTGGTAGAGCTCCCAGACGTCGTCGTCGAACGGTGCGTTCGGATCGAGGCCGTCGCCGTAGAGCGGGCCGACGGCGTGAAAGGTGACGGCCTTCCACCCCTGGTGGTAGATGGCTCGTGAGCCGAACATCTCGAAATGCTGGGTGACGTGACGTTCGGGGGCGGCGGCCCCGTCGGTGCCGAGCAGGTAGCCGAAGCTGACGCCGTCGATGCTCGTCTGCGGCACGTACTCGATCTCGTCGGGCGCCTCGATCCCCACCAGTTCGAGCACGGTGGGCATGACGTCGATGGCGTGGACGAACTGATGGCGGATGCCTCCGGTCCCGGCCGAGAGTCCGGCCGGCCACGAGATGATGCAGGGATCGGCGACACCGCCCTGGTGCACCTCGCGCTTCCAGCGCTTGAAGGGCGTGTTGCCCGCCATGGTCCATCCCCACGGGTAGTTGTTGTGGGTGAGCGGTCCACCGATCTCGTCCAAACGGTCGTGCATCTCGGTGAGACCGGCGGGGTCAAGATTGGTCATCCGGATGTCGTTGATCGATCCCTCAGGTCCACCTTCGGCGCTGGCGCCGTTGTCCGAGACCAGGATGAAGATGGTGTTGTCGAGCTCGCCCGTCTCTTGGAGGAATGCCACCAGGCGACCGATCTGGGCGTCGGTGTGCGAGAGGAATCCGGCGAAGCACTCCATGAACCGGCTGGCCACGGTGCGCTGGAGCTCTCCGAGCTCGTCCCACGCCGGCACCCACGGCGGCCGGGCCGAGAGGCCTGTGCCGGGGGGGATCACCCCGAGGGCGAGCTGCCGGGCGTAGGTCCGCTCCCGCCACGCGTCCCAGCCGTCGTCGAAGGCCTCCCGGTAGCGGTCGATCCAGGGCCGCGGGGCCTGGTGGGGCGAGTGGCACGCGCCCGTGCAGAAGTAGAGGAAGAACGGCTGGTCGGCGTCCACGGCGCGGAGATCGCCGAGGAACTCGACGGCCCGGTCGGCCAGGTCGGCGCTCAGGTGGTAGCCGTCGTCGATGGAACGTGGCGGTCGGACGCAGTGGTTGTCGTGGAAGAGGGCGGGGACGAATTGGTGGGTCTCGCCCCCGTGGAACCCGTACCAGCGGTCGAAGCCGCGGCCGAGGGGCCAGGTCGCCCGGGAGGCGGCCATGTGGGTCTCGTCCTCCGGGCTCAGATGCCATTTCCCGACGGCGTAGGTGGCATAGCCGTGCGAGCGCAGGATCTCTGACAGGTAGCCGTTCTCGCGTGGCGGCTTCCCCCAGTATCCCGGGAAGCCCGAGGCCAGGTCGGCCACGCGGCCCATACCGCTGCGGTGATGGTTGCGGCCCGTCAGGAGACAGGCCCGGGTGGGGGAGCACAGGGCCGTGGTGCGGAAGTTGGCCAGCCTGATGCCATCGGCGGCCAGCCGGTCGATGGCCGGGGTGGCGATGTCGGAGCCGTAGCACCCGAGCTGGGCGAAGCCGACATCGTCGAGGACGAGCAGGACGACGTTGGGCGCACCCTCGGGAGGAGAGGGTTCCGGGGGCCACCAGGGTTCCGAGTCCCGCC
>DATNJD010000250.1:0-21882 GCA_035604075.1 Acidimicrobiales bacterium | reverse complement strand
CTTCGAAGCCGCCGGCGGCCAGCGTCTCGGATACCGTCGCGCAGGCCGCCACCTCCTCGAAGCACAGCTCGGGCCGGGCGTGGATCCGCTCGCTCAGGGCCACGAGGTCGGCGCGCGCCGACTCGACGTTGCGGCGCGCCTGCGCCTTCACCGCGGTCTCGCGGCCGGCTGTCACTCGATGACGGCGATGACGTCGCCGGGGCCGACCGAGTCTCCGGCCGAGACGCGGATCTCCTTCACCGTGCCCGCCTTCTCGGCGTTGATGGCGTTCTCCATCTTCATGGCCTCGAGCACGCAGACGGTCTGGCCGACGTCGACGGCGTCGCCCACGGCCAGGAGGACCTTCACGATGGTGCCCTGCATGGGGACGACGACCGTTCCCGAGCCCGTCCCCGTCATGGCCGTCCGGGGCTTCGTGGGCCGCGCGCCGGCGCGTCCGCCGCCGGCCGAGGCGGCACCGGTCTCGGGCACCCACAGCTTCACGGCGTAGCGGCGGCCGTCCACTTCGGCCGTGACTTCGCGTAGCACCCGGGGCTCGGAGGCGTCGGTGAGGGCAGGTCCGCCTACGGCGGGTGTCGGTGGAGAGAAGGAGGTCGGGTCGAGGCGCTCCTCGACCCAGTTGGTCGAATGGGTGGCCCCGATGAAGTCGGGGTGCGACAGGATGGCCAGGTCGGCCGGGATGGTCGTGGCTACGCCGGTGATCTCGGTCTCCCCCAGGGCCCGGAGCATCCGGCGGCGGGCCGCCTCGCGGTCGGGCCCCCAGACGACGAGCTTGGCGATCAGGTTGTCGTAGAACTGGGAGATGGTGTCGCCCGCCTCGTAGCCGGCGTCGAGCCGGACGCCGGGACCGGCCGGGGGGCGGAAGGCGGTGATGGTCCCTGGCGACGGGGCGAAGCGTCCGCCCGTGGGATCCTCGGCGTTCAGGCGGACCTCGATGGCGTGGCCGCGGGGGACGAGGTCCTGCTGGCTGAAGCCGAGGGCTTCGCCCGAGGCCACCCGGAGCTGCCACTCGACGAGGTCGAGACCGGTGACGAGCTCGGTGACCGGGTGCTCCACCTGGAGGCGGGTGTTCATCTCCAAGAAGAAGAACTCGCCGTCCTCGTAGAGGAACTCGACGGTGCCGGCGTTCACGTAGCCGCACGCCTTCGCCACCGTGACGGCCGCATCACCCATGGCCCGGCGGACCTCGTCGGGGAAGTCGGGAGCCGGGCTCTCCTCGATGAGCTTCTGGTGGCGGCGTTGGGCCGAGCAGTCGCGCTCGCCCAACCAGACGGTGTTGCCGTGGGTGTCGGCGAAGACCTGCATCTCGATGTGGCGGGGCCAGGACAGGTAGCGCTCGAGGTAGACCTCGGAGCGGCCGAAGTAGGCCTGGGCCTCGCGCTGGGCCGACTCCATGGCCTCGGCCGCCTCGTCCGCTGCGGCCACCACCTTCATACCCCGGCCGCCGCCGCCGTGGGCGGCCTTGATGGCGACGGGCCAGCCGAATTGCTCGCCGAAGGAGACGACCTCGGCCGGGTCGGTGACGGGCTCGGTCTGGCCCGGGACGCCGGCGACGCCGACGGCCTCCGCCGCCCGCCGGGAGCTGATCTTGTCCCCCATGACCTCGATGGCTTCGGGGGGAGGGCCGATGAAGGTGACCCCGTCGGCCGTGATGTGCCGGGCGAAGTCGGCGTTCTCGGAGAAGAAGCCGTAGCCGGGATGGACGGCGTCGGCCCCCGAGAGGGCGACAGCCTCGAGGATGGCCGAGGTGTTCAGGTAGGACTCGGCCGCCGTCTGGCCCCCGAGGGGATAGGCCTCGTCGGCCAGCCGGACATGCAGCGCGTCGCGGTCGAGCTCGGAGTAGACGGCGACGCTCGCCACCCCGAGCTCCCGGCACGTCCGGATGACCCGGACGGCGATCTCACCGCGGTTGGCGATCAGGACCTTCTGGAGCACGCACTCTCCTCCGCTCGGACGCCGGCGAACGACGAAACCCCACACTGGCACGGCCCGTAAGGTGACCGCCATGTGCCCAGGTACGAGGTTCGGTGCCGTCCGACACTTTGCCGAGTTGGACTCGACCAACCGGTACGTGCTCGACGAGGCCAGGGCGGGGGCGCAGGCGGGGACGGTGGTCGTGGCCGAGCACCAGACGGCGGGCCGGGGGCGACTGGGACGGCGCTGGACGGCTCCGGCCGGTGCCAACCTCCTCGTCTCGGTGCTCCTGCGTCCGACGCTCGCCCCCGACCAGCTGCATCTGTGCACGCTGAGCATGGCCCTGGCCGCCCGGGCCGCCTGCGCCGAGACGACAGGGGTGCGTGGCAGCCTCAAGTGGCCCAACGATCTGGTCGTGGGGGAGAGGAAGCTCGCCGGCATCCTGGCCGAGACGGTGCCCGACGGCGCCGGCCGGGCGGTGGTGGTGGGGCTCGGGCTGAACGTGGGGTGGCCCGCCCCCGAGGGGGAGCCGGGGGCGGACGACCTGCCCGACGATCTGGGACCGGTCACGTCGCTGTGGCGCGAGAGTGGCCGGCGGCTCGAGCCCGGGGAGCTCCTGACCGCGCTCCTTGGGCATCTCGACCGGCGGCTCGACGAGCTCGACAGCGCCGTCGGGCGGCGGCGGCTGGCGGCCGAGTACCGGTCGTGCTGTGCCACGCTGGGCCGAGACGTCCTGGTCACGCTGCCGGGGGAGACGGTGACGGGGTCGGTGCTGGACATCACCACCGAGGGGCACCTGTTGGTCGACGTCGGTGCCTGCATCAGGACGATCACGGCCGGTGACGTGGTCCATCTGCGCGCGTCGCGCTGAGAGGGCCTCTACGATGTCGCCCCGTGCATCTGCTCGTGACCGGGGGGGCCGGATTCATCGGCTCCAATTTCGTGCGCTACTGGGTGGAGCACCATCCGGACGACTCCGTGGTGGCCTTCGACGCCCTCACCTACGCCGGGAACCGGCCCAGCCTGGCCGACGTGGAGGACCGGATCACCTTCGTCCACGGCGACATCGGCAATGCCGAGCAGGCCCTCGGGGCCATGCGGGCCCACGCCATCGACACCGTCGTGCACTTCGCCGCCGAGTCCCACAACAGCCTGGCCATCTTGGACCCGGGCCTCTTCTTCCGGACCAACGTGCTCGGCACCCAGACCCTGCTCGAGGCGGCCCGCCACGCCGAGGTAACCCGGTTCCACCACATCTCGACCTGCGAGGTCTACGGGGACCTCCCCCTCGACTCCGACGACTCCTTCTCGGAGGACGATCCCTACCGGCCGCGGACGCCGTACAACGCGTCGAAGGCGGGGGCCGATCACGCCGTGCGGGCCTACATCGAGACCTTCGGGATGCAGGCCACCATCACCAACTGCTCGAACAACTACGGCCCCTATCAATTCCCCGAGAAGGTGATCCCGCTGTTCTGCGCCCGGGCCCTCGACGACCAACCTCTGCCTCTCTACGCCTCGACGAAGAACCGGCGCGAGTGGCTTCACGTCGTCGACCACTGCCGGGCCATCGAAGCCGTCCTCGAGCGCGGCCGGATCGGCGAGACCTACCACGTGGGCTCCGGGGTGGAGGCGTCCATCGAGGAGATCGCCGACGCCGTGCTCGAGACGCTCGGGAAGCCCGACTCGTTGAAGGAGATCGTCCCCGACCGGCCCGGCCACGACCGGCGCTACCTGCTCGACTGCACGAAGATCCGGACCGAGCTCGGCTGGGAGCCCTCCATCTCCTTCGGTGAGGGACTGGCCGAGACCGTGCGGTGGTATGCGGCCAACCGCGCCTGGTGGGAGCCGCTGCGGGACCGGGCGCCGGTGGTCGAGAGCTCGTGGGGCACCGGTGCCGCCCCCGGCACCGACCCGGCCTGAGGCCGACCGCGCGTGCGCGTCCTCGTCACCGGGGCCGGCGGCCAGCTGGGCCGCGACCTGGTCGACGTCCTCGGCGGTGCCGTCCCCACCGGGGGACGGGACCGGGGGGCCTTCGCCGTCGGGCCGGGCATCGACGTGGTGGGGACGGACCACGGCCGGCTCGACGTGGCCGACCGCACGGCCGTGGGCGACGTCATGGAGCAGGTCCGCCCCGACGTCGTGGTCCACGGCGCGGCGTGGACGGCGGTGGACGCCTGCGAGGGCGATCCCGACCGGGCCTTCGCCACGAACGCGCTGGGCACCCGGCATGTGGCCGAGGCGGCGCACCGCCACGGCGCCCACGTCGTCTACCTCTCCACCGACTACGTCTTCGACGGCACCTCGGCGCGGCCGTATCTCGAGTGGGACGCCCCCCACCCCCTGTCGGTCTACGGGCGGTCGAAGCTCGGGGGCGAGCAGGAGCTCGACAGCCGGGACACGATCGTCCGGACGTCGTGGGTGTGCGGGGCCCACGGCGCCAACATGGTGGGGACCGTCCTGCGGCTGGCGGCGGGTGACGGGGCGCTTCGTTTCGTGGACGACCAACGGGGCTGCCCCACGTTCACGGCCGACCTGGCCTCGACGGTGGCCCTGCTCGCCACCGAGCGACGACCGGGCGTGTTCCACGTGACCAACCAGGGGGTGGCGACGTGGTACGAGTTCGCCGGCGCCGTGCTGGCCGCCGCCGGCCTCGATCCGGCGCGGGTCGTCCCGATCTCCACCGCCGAGCTCGACCCGCCCCGGCCAGCGCCCCGCCCGGCCAACTCGGTCCTCGACAACGCCGCGCTCCGGCTGGCGGGGATGGACCTGCTCCCGGACTGGCACGACGGGCTCGACCGACTGGTGTCGGCGCTCGCCCCGGTGACGCGCTAGTGGCCCCCCTCTCCGACGCCCCCGATCCGACCAACCTGGTGGTGGCCGTCATCGGGGCCGGCTATGTCGGGCTCACTACGGCCGTCTGCCTCTCCCATCTGGGCTATCGCGTCTGCTGCGGTGAGCTCGACGACGAGAAGGTGCAGCACCTCCAGCGCGGCGAGCCCACCATCTTGGAGGACGGCCTGGCCGACCTGCTCCGCGAAGGCCTCGCCTCGAAGCGGCTGCGCTTCGTCACCGGGGCGAAAGCCGCCGTGCAGGGCGCCTCCTTCGTCTTCCTCTGTGTCCCCACCCCCCAGAGGCCCGACGGATCGGCCGACGTCGACGTCCTCGAGTCGGTGGCCCGGGAGATCGGACCCCATCTGGCCCATGGCGCCGTGGTCGTGAACAAGTCGACCGTCCCGGTGGGATCGGCCCTTCTGGTCGAACAGCTTCTCGACCGGCCCGGCATCTCCGTCGTCTCCAATCCCGAATTCCTGCGCGAAGGGACGGCCGTCCACGACTGCCTGCATCCCGAGAGGATCGTGGTGGGTTCCGACGACCAGGCGGCGGCGGCCCGGGTGGGCGCGCTCTTCGCCGCCACCCAGGCACCGCTGATCGTCACCGACGCGGCGACGGCCGAGACGATCAAGTACGCCTCCAACGCCTTTCTGGCCACCAAGCTGTCGTTCGTGAACGCCGTGGCCAACATGTGCGAGGCGGTGGGCGCCGATGTCCGCGACGTTCTGCTGGGCATGGCCTACGACCACCGGATCGGCTTCGACTATCTCCGACCCGGGCCCGGATGGGGGGGTTCGTGCCTCCCCAAGGACACCCGGGCCCTACTCTTCATGGCCGAGTCCGGCGGCTACGAGTTCCCGTTGCTGCGCGAAGTCATCCAGACGAACGAGACCCAGTTGTCGACGGTGATGACGAAGATCCGCCATGCCGTGGGGGGATCCCTGCAGGGCCGTCGGCTGGCGGCCTGGGGCCTGACCTTCAAGGCCCGCACCGACGACCGCCGCGACTCGCCGGCCGTGGAGATCGTGCGCCGCATGGTGGCCGAGGGGGCGCTCGTCCGGGCCTTCGACCCCACCGTGGCGGCGGCGATCCCCGAGCTCCCCCAGAGCGTCGAGATCTGCGCCGACGCCTACGCGGCGTGCGACGGGGCGGCCGCCGTCGTGGTCCTCACCGAATGGGACGAGCTGCGGTGGCTCGACTTCGCCAAGGTCCGGACCCTGCTGGAGGAGCCGTCGGTGATCGACGCCCGGAACCTCCTCGACCCCTTGGCGCTGCGCCGGATGGGGTTCTCCTACAGCGGGGTGGGCCGGCCGTGACCTCGTCCGGCCCCGGGGGCCGGCGGGTGGTGGTCACCGGGGGGGCCGGGTTCCTCGGGTCCCATCTCTGCGATGCCTTGGTGGCCCGGGGCGACCGGGTGGTCTGCGTCGACGACCTGTCCACAGGCCTGGCCGAGAACGTCTCGGGCCTGGTCGGGAACCCCGCCTTCGAGCTGATGGTGGCCGATGCCAGCGTGCCCTACGACATCGACGGTCCTGTGGACGCCGTCCTGCATTTCGCCAGCGCCGCCTCGCCGCCCGACTATCTGGCCCGTCCTCTCGAGACGCTGGCCGTGGGGAGCGACGGGACCCGGCACGGTCTGGCCCTGGCCAAGAACCACGGCGCCCGCTTCGTGCTGGCGTCCACCAGCGAGGTCTACGGTGACCCGGCCGTCCACCCGCAGGTCGAGAATTACTGGGGAAACGTCAACCCCGTCGGCCCCCGCAGCGTCTACGACGAGGCCAAGCGGTTCGCCGAGGCCCTCACCATGGCCTGGCACCGGACCCACGGCACCGACGTGGGGATCGTCCGGATCTTCAACACCTACGGGCCGCGGCTGCGGCCCGGCGACGGACGGGTCGTCTCGAACTTCCTGACCCAGGCCCTCGGCGGCCGGCCCCTCACCGTCTACGGCGACGGCAGCCAGACGAGGAGCCTGTGCTTCGTGAGCGACGAGGTGGCCGGCATCCTGGCCCTGCTCGATTCCGATCTGGTGGGACCGGTGAACATCGGCAATCCCGATGAGCACACCATGCTCCAGCTGGCCCGGATCGTCCTCGAGGTGACGGGCTCGGCGTCGGAGATCGTCCACGGCCCGCTCCCGCAGGACGACCCCACCCGCCGCTGCCCCGACATCTCCCTGGCCCGCCGGGAGCTTCACTGGGAGCCCGTGGTGGCGCTCCCCGACGGGCTCCGGCGGACGGCCGCCTCGTTCTCGCCCGGCTGAGGTGCGGCCGCGGAAGCGGACCCCGGCGGCCACAGCAGCCATGATGGGGCGTCCTGGCCCGCCGGCACCCCGCCGGTGCGACTGCGGCCGACCACGACCCGAAGGGAGCCCAGGATGATGGACGCCGGGAACGAACCGCACGTCTTCCGGAGCCTGTCCGTCATCGTCCCCGTCTTCAACGAGCGCAACACCGTGGCCGAGATCATCCGGCGGATGCGGGCCGTGACGCTGCCCCACGACATGGAGCTCGAGGTCGTCGTGGTCGATGACGGTTCGTCCGACGGGACCGACAAGGTGCTCGCCGCGCTCGAGGACTCCACCGTCCGGGTGATCAACCACAGCGGCAACAAGGGCAAGGGGGCGGCCATCCGCACCGGACTCGAAAACGTCCGCGGTGATCTCGTCCTCGTTCAGGACGCCGACCTCGAGTACGACCCCGACGACTGGCCACGGCTGATCGATCCGATCCTGAAAGGCAAGGCCCGCGTCGTCTACGGCAGCCGGTTCACCGGCGAGCGGAAGAACATGTTCCCTTCGCACTGGTTGGGCAACCGCTTCCTGACGCTCGCCACCAACATCCTCTACCAGTCGACGCTGTCGGACATGGAGACCTGCTACAAGCTCTTCGACCGACGCGTCCTCGAGGGGATCACCATCCGGAGCGAACGTTTCGAATTCGAGCCCGAGATCACGGCCAAGGTCCTGCGCCGCGGCTACCGGATCTACGAGGTCCCCATCTCCTATGCCGGCCGGGAGATATCGGAGGGCAAGAAGATCTCGTGGCGCGACGGCATCGGCGCCATCATCGCCCTCGTCCGCTACCGGTTCACCCGGCGGATCTGAACGGCGCGTGACACTGAAGCCGATGCCGAGCGAGGGTGAAGAGGCGGCGCCGCCCACGGTGGCCGCCGTGGTGGTGAACCACGACGCCGGCGCATCGCTCGGAACCTTCTTGGCGACGCTGCGGGCCGAGAACGTCGACGACGTGATCGTCGTCGACAACGCATCGTCGGACGGCTCGAGCGACGGGGTGGACGACGATCCGACGGTGCGGGTCGTGCACACCGGGGAGAACCGCGGCTACGGGGCGGGCGCCAACCGGGGTCTGGCCGCCACCGACGCCGAGCTCGTCGTCGTCTCGAACCCCGACGTCGTCGTCCACCACGGCGCCGTGGCCGCCCTGGCCGCCGCCTTCGCCGCCGATCCCACCCTGGCCATCGCCGGCCCCCGCATCCTCGAGGCCGACGGATCGCTCTATCCGTCGGCCCGCCGCTTCCCCTCGATGACCGTGGCCGCCGGTCACGTCCTCCTCGGGATGCTCTCGCCCGGGAACCGCTTCAGCCGCCGCTACCGGATGGCCGACCTCGATGCACCGCCGACGTCGGCCGGCGGGTTGTCGCCCACCGTGGCCGTCGACTGGGTGTCGGGAGCCTGCTTCATGGCCCGGCACCGCGCCCTCAGGGAATTGGGGGGTTTCGACGAGTCGTACTTCATGTACGTGGAGGACGTCGATCTGTGCTGGCGGGCCCACCGGGCCGGTTGGGCGGTGGCCTACGTGCCCGCCGCCACCGTCACCCACCTCCAGGGTCAGTCGACGGCCCACCGCCCCTACCGGATGCTCCTGGCCCATCACCGCTCGGCCCTGCATTTCGCGGCGAGGAGAACCGAAGGGTGGCGCCGGATCACGCTGCCGGCGGTGGTGGTGGCGCTCGGGGCACGGCTGCTGGTGGCCTGTGCCAGGCAGGCACTCGGCACCCGGCACAAGAACGAGCGCCAGGGCGACTAGGGTTTTTTGACCATGGCGCGACAGGATTCCGGCAAATGGGTGGCGCGCGCGGCGGCCACCGGAGGGGGACGGAGCTATCGCGGCCAGATGCCGGTCAAGTGGTACGGCAGCCTCTTCCTCATCGTCCTGATCGGCATCGTCTCCATCGTCTACAGCCGCTACGAGCGTCAGAACCCGGTGGCCGGTACCCCGCCGGCGATCGGCACCCACTGGTATGCGGCCTTCGCCGTCGACGTCTGCGGGACGGTGCAGCCGAGCCTGGCCACCAATCCCAACTCGACGACCAATCCGGGGCTCCATACCGACGGCGACGGCGTCATCCGCATCGAACCGACCAAGAGCGCCGACGCCGGCAACAACGCCACCCTCGCCCGCTTCGTGAGCGACTACCCCAAGTTCGCGCTCACACCGGGGTCGCTCACCCTTCCGGGGGAGAAGGCCCGCACCGACGGTCAGACGTGTCCCAAACAGACGCCGGACGCGGGCAAGAAGGGTGAGGTGCAGATCAAGGTGTGGCCCTCGGCCCAGCCGCCGGGGTCGGTTGCGGCCACGACCACGAGCGATCCCACGGCCATCAAGTTGGGCAACGACCAGCTGATCACCGTGGCCTTCGTCCCGCCCGGCAACCCGATCCCGAAGCCCCCGGCGGCCGCCATCACGGCCATGCTGCAGGCGGCGTCGACGGCCGGTCAGACGACGACGACAACGGGGGTCCCGCTTTCCACGACGCCGACCACCGTGCCCGCGACCACCGGCACCACCGTGGCGCCCAGCACGAGCACGACCAAGTCGGGGTAGTGAAAGCCGTCGTCCTGGTGGGCGGCGAGGGGACGCGGCTTCGTCCCTTGACGTACACCACACCCAAGCAACTTCTGCCCATCGTCGAGGTCCCGCTGCTCGAGCGGGTGCTCGCCCACCTGGCGGCGGCCGGCGTCGACGAAGCGATCCTGTCGCTCGGCTACCGGCCCGACGCCTTCGTGGCCGCCTATCCCGACGGTCGGGCCGCCGGCATCGCGCTCGTGTACGCAGTCGAGCCCGAACCGCTCGACACGGCCGGGGCCATCCGCTTCGCTGCGCTCCACGGAGCGGTGGACGGCACCTTCATCGCCGTCAACGGTGACGTGCTCACCGAGGTCGACATCTCGTCACTGCTCGACTGTCACCGCCGCCACCGCGCCGCGGCCACCCTCCATCTCACCGCCGTCGACGATCCGTCGCGTTTCGGGGTCGTCGCCACCGACGAGAGCGGCCGTGTGCGCGCCTTCGTCGAGAAGCCGCCGCCCGGCGAAGCGCCGTCCGATCTGATCAACGCCGGCACCTACATCCTGGAGCCGGACGTTCTCGACCGCATCCCCGACGGCCGCCCGGTGTCGATCGAGCGCGAGACCTTCCCTGCGCTCGCCGCCGACGGACGTGTCTACGGCGTGGCCAGCGGGGCCTACTGGTTGGACGCCGGCACGCCGGCCGCCTACCTCCGGGCCCACGCCGACCTCTTGGACGGCACCCGCAGCGGCGTCCCCTCTCCCGGCGCCGTGCCCCTCGACGACGGCGTCTGGGTCCTCGGCACGCCGCGGGTGGACGGTGACGTCCGGCCCTTCTCGCTCATCGGAGACGGCGCCGTGGTGGCGGCCGGCGCCCGGGTGAGTGCCAGCGTGGTCGGCGCCGGGAGCGTCATCGAGGCCGGCGCCGTGGTCGAGGGTTCGGTCCTGCTGCCCGGTGTCCATGTCGACGGCGGCGCCTCGGTCACCGGCTCCATCCTCGGCCGCAACGCCGTCGTGGCCGAGGACTGCGTCGTGGCCGCTCTCACCGTCGTGGGCGACGGCGAGGTGCTCGGTCGCGGCCTGCACCTGAGCGAGGCCCGGGTGCCGGTATGAGGGTCATGGTCACGGGCGGGGCCGGATTCATCGGCTCGAACCTCGTCGACCGGCTTTTGGCCGAAGGCCATTCGGTGGACGTGGTCGACGACCTCTCGAGCGGATCGTTGGCCAATCTGGCCTCGGCGCGCGCCGGCCAGACGCACGAGATGACCTTCCACCAACTCGACGTCCGGTCGGGCGAGTTGGTGGAGATGATCGCCCGCCGCCAGCCCGAGGTGATCTTCCACCTCGCCGCCCAGGCCGACGTCCGCGTCTCGGTCAAGCGGCCCGTCTTCGATGCCGACGTCAACATCCTGGGGACGCTGCGCGTTCTCGAGGGCGCCCGCACCCTCTCCTCGGCCCGCGTCGTCTTCGCCGCCAGCGGAGGCACGCTGTACGGGGAGCCCGACGCCGCCGACCTCCCCGTCCGCGAGGCCCATCCGCACCGGCCCCTCTCCCCGTACGGTGTGTCGAAGAAGTCGGCCATCGACTATCTGGTCGCCTATCGCGAGCTGCACGCGGTGGAGTTCTGTGCGCTGGCGCTGGCCAATGTCTTCGGACCCCGGCAGGACCCGCACGGGGAGGCGGGGGTGGTCGCCATCTTCGCCGAGCGTCTGCTGTGCGGAGAACCGGTGACCATCTTCGGTGACGGCGAGCAGACCCGTGACTTCGTCTTCGTCGACGACGTCGTCGACGCGTTCGTCCGCGCCGCCACGCGCGGGGGAGGTCTCGTGCTGAACATCGGCACGGGCCGCGAGCTCTCGGTCAACGAGCTGGCCCGGGTCATGGCCGACGTGGCCGGCTCGTCGGTGCCCGCCGTCTACGCACCGGCCCGGCCCGGTGAGCTCGAACGCTCGGCCCTCGACCCGCAACGGGCCGGGATCCACCTGGGCTGGTCGGCCTGGACCGAGCTCCCCGAGGGGATCCGGGCCGTGTTCGACCACCTCCGCGCCGGCCAGGGGCGCTGACCCGGCGGCGGGGCCGGAGACCGATCAGCGGAACAGGTCTTCGGCCGGAGGGCGGACGATCTCGTCGGCCACCGACGCCCGTCGGAGCCACTCGGGGTTCACCCCCCGGACGATGGCGACCGGTATCCCCGACGCCTTTCCCATGACGAGCTCGGCGGCCGAGGCGATCTCGTCGGCCACGCACACCTCGGTGGCCTGCAGCTCGCGCCCGAGGGCGTCGACGCTCCCGCGCAGATCGACCACACCGGCCACCCCGGCACAGCCGATGGCCACGTCGATGACACCCTGTCGCCACGTCCGGCCGAAGGTGTCGGACACGATGACACCGACCTCGATCCCGGTGGCGGCCCGCAGGCCGTCGCGGATCCGCCGGGCCGACCGGTCGGAGTCCTCGGGGAGCAGCGCCGCCCAGCCCGACGCGACATTGGAGAAGTCCACCCCCGAGTTGGCGCAGACGAAGCCGTGACGGGTCTCGGTCACGAGCAGCTCCCCCCGGCGGCGCAGCACCCGGACCGATTCCGCCTCCACCAGCCGGATGCGGTCGGCCGGGTCGTCGGGGTCGACCTCCACCAGGCGACCTTCGGCCTTGGAGACGATTTTCTGCGTGACCACGACCACGTCACCGTGGTCGAGCGCCGCGTGCCGGGCGATGAGTCCGGCCAGGTCGGTCCCCGGTTCCACCTCTGCGATCCCGGTCACCGGTACGACGGTCAGGGACCGGGCCGCCGCGCTATCCGGCATCGTCACCGTCGGTCACCGGCGTCCCCGTTCGTCATCGCACCGGAGCATCGGTGACCGTGGTACCGGACAGGGCGTCGAGCATGGTGGCCGAGAGCCGGCGGGCGTCATCGGCCGTGCGCATGATGGTGGACGTCACCACACAGCGCATGCCGCTGTCCTCGACCCGGTCGGCCAGCGCGGCGTCGGCGTCGTCGATGACGAGGGTGCCGGCGATGGCGCGATAGGCGCGGGCCACGCCGACGACCGAGGGCTCCTGACCGAGCTCGGCCATCAACCGGTCGGCCGGACCTTTCACGGCGGCACCGGCGATGATGGGGGAGACGGCGACGACCTGTCCCCGACGCTCCCGCAGGGCATCGGCGATCCCCGGCACGGCCAGAAGGGGACCGATGGACACGACAGGATTGGACGGGCAGACGATCACGACGCGGGCGGACGTGATGGCCTCGATGACACCGGGAGCGGCCCGGCACCGATCGGCCCCCTCGAAGCGGACCGACGTCACCGCCACGGCGTGGCGGCGCCGGACGAAGTACTCCTGAAACGAGATCTCGGGACCGCCGACGAGCCTCAGCCGGGTCCGGACGGGGTCGTCCGACATGGGCAGCAGCCGGGCCCCGATACCGAGGGCCCGGGTGATCTCGGCCGTGACCTCCGACAGAGACGATCCCTCCGACAGACGCTGCGTCCGGTAGAGATGGGTGGCCAGGTCCCGGTCACCGAGCCGGAACCAGCTCTCGCCTCCCAGGCGATCGAGCGCCTCCATGGCCGACCACGTCTCTCCGGCGAGGCCCCAGCCCCGTTCGTCGTCGTTCAGCCCGGCCAGCGTGTAGCTCACCGTGTCGAGGTCGGGACAGATGAGAAGCCCGTGCAGGACGGTGTCGTCGCCCGTGTTCACGATGGCGGTGACGTCGGCGGGGTTCACGGCGCGCACCAGACCGCGCAAGAGGCGGGCGGCACCCACTCCTCCGGCGAGGGCGGTGATCATCGAGCCAGGTTAACGGGCCGGCCCGGGACCCAGGCCCCGATCCCCGGTGTGCAAGGCTCCCCGGGTGTCGCTCGGAGATCCGTTGGTGCGCGACCGGCTCGCTGTGGCCGTCGACGCCACACCGCTCCTCGGCATCCGCACCGGCGTCGGCATGTTCTGTGAGGGGGCACTGGGGGCCCTGGCGGCGCGGTCCGACCTCGACGTGGCCGCCTTCGCCGTGACCTGGCGGCGTCGCCATCTGCTCGGGCCCCGGGTACCGCCGGGGATCAGAGTGGTGCGGCGGGCCATGCCGGCCCGTCCTCTGCACCGGGCCTGGGCGCGTCACCCGGTTCCGCCCATCGAGTGGTTCGTCGGCCCGGCCGACGTCGTCCACGGGACGAACTTCGTGGTGCCACCGGCGCGGCGCGCGGCGCGGGTCGTCACCGTCCACGATCTGACCGCCGTCCGGTTTCCCGACATGTGTGACGACTCCACCCGGATGTTCCCCGAGATCGTCCGACGTGCCGTGGCCGAAGGCGCCTGGGTCCACACCCCGTCGCACTTCGTCGCCGCCGAGGTGGTGGCCGAGTTCGGCGCCGCGCCCGAGCGCGTCCGCGTGGTCCACCACGGGATCCCGGGCCACGGCTCGCCGGCCCACCGCGACCGTGGCGCCGTCACGGGGACGGAGACGCCGCCCGGTCTGGCGCTCCCCCCGGGCACGTGCCGGTACGTGCTCGCCCTGGGCACGGTCGAGCCCCGCAAGGATCTGCCGGGGCTCGTGGCCGCCTTCGACCGGTTGGCGCCCGCTCTTCCCGACGTGGCGCTCGTTGTGGCCGGGAGCTCCGGTTGGGGTGACGACGCGCTCAGCCGGGCCGTCTCGGCGTCGGCGTCGGCGGCCCGGATCGTCCGGCTCGGCTACGTCGATGACGACGCCCTCACCGGTGTCCTCGCCGCCGCCGCCGTCCTCGCCTACCCGTCGGTGTACGAGGGATTCGGCTTCCCGCCGCTCGAGGCGATGGCCAGCGGGGTGCCGGTGGTGGCCACGGCCGTCGGGGCCCTGCCCGAGGTCGCCGGGGACGGTGCGATTCTGGTGGCGCCCTCCGACGCCGACGCCCTCGCCGGCGCCCTCGTCGACGTGTTGGAGAACGCGTCCGTACGCGAGGCGCTCGTCACCCGGGGACGGGCGCGGGCCGCCTCCTTCTCGTGGGAATCGTGCGCCGAGGGGCTGGCCGAGCTCTATGCCATGGCGGCGCGGGCGCGGTGAGTCCGGTGCGCGTCGTTCTCGCCGTCGAGCAGCTGCGCCGGGCGGTCCCCGGAGGCATCGGCCGCTATGCGTCGGGCCTGCTCCAGGGTGTGTCGACCGTGGCCGGGGCGGGCGATGCCGTCCCCGAGGTGGTCCTCTACGCCAGCCGGCCGCCGGCGGGACCCGACCCCCTCGCCGCCTTCGGGCTCCAGCTGATCTCCTCGCCCCTGCCCGGGCCCCTCCTCACCCGGGCGTGGGACCGGGGAGTGGTCGACGTCCCCGGCCATCCCGACCTCGTCCACTCGGTGTCCCTGGCTGCTCCACCCTCGCGGTCGGCGCCGCTCGTCCTCATGTGTCACGACCTGTCGTGGCGTCAGTTCCCCGAGACGTTTCCCCGACGCGGACGACGGTGGCACGAGGCCGCCTTCGGGCGCGCCCGGCGACGGGCGGCCCGCATCGTCGTCCCGTCGGACGCGGTGGGCCGCGACCTGGCCGAGGCCGGTGTCGACGACTCCTCGATCGTCGTCATCCCCCACGGTGCCGATCACCTGCCGGCCGCCGATACGCCGTCGGTGACCCGGCTGCTCGAACGCCACGGCGTGGACGGAGAGTTCCTCCTGTCCGTCGGGACCCTCGAGCCCCGCAAGAACCTGGCACGCCTGGTCGAGGCGTACGGCCGCGCCCGGCCGAAGCTCCCCGAACCCTGGCCGCTCGTGGTGGTGGGTCCGACGGGATGGCGGACGCCGCAGACGTTTGCGACCGGTGGGGCCGAGGCCGGTGTCGTCGCCGTGGGCCCGGTCGACGACGCCACGTTGGCCGGCCTGTACGCGCGGGCCCGCCTCCTCGCCTACGTCCCACTCACGGAAGGGTTCGGCTTTCCGCCGGTCGAGGCCATGCGCCAGGGCGTCCCGGTCGTCACCAGTGCTCTTCCCAGTGTGGGCGGTGCCGGACTGGTGGTCGATCCACGCGATGTCGAGGCCATCGCCGACGGCCTCGTCCGTGCCGCCACCGACGATGCGGCGCGCGCCGCGCTGGTGGCCACGGGGACGAAGCGTTCGGCCGACCTGACCTGGACGACCTCGGCCCGGGCGCACCTGGCCTTGTGGGAGTCGCTCCGATGACCGGACCGGTGGGTAATCCGAAGACCGGACCGGTGGGTGATCCGGTGGGTGATCCGGTGGGCGAACCGGTGGGCGAACCGGTGCGGCTGTCGGTCGACGTGAGTGCGGTTCCCCACCATCCGGTGGGCGCCGGGCAGTACACGATCCACCTGACCGAGGCCCTGGCGCGACGCGACGACGTGACGCTGTGTCTGTGGTGTCGTCGCCGCGACGGTGGTCGGTGGCGCGCCATCACCGGTCTCCCGTCGGCCCCGGTGCGAGCCGTCGTCCCCACCCGCCGGCCCCTGCGGCTCGTGTGGGAGCAGACGCGTCTGCCCGGCCTGCTGGCGCGGTCGGGGGCGGTCGTCCATCACGCGCCGCACTACACCATGCCCGACAGGGCGGCTCTCGCCACCGTGGTCACGATCCACGACCTCACCTTCATCGAACACCCCGAATGGCACGAACGGAGCAAGGTGAAGGTGTTCCGACGCGCCATCCACGGCGCCGCGCGTCGTGCCACCGCCCTCGTCTGCGTGAGCTCTGTCACCGCGGCGCGCTTCGACGCGCTCTGTCAGCCGCGAGGCCGGGTCTTCGTTATCCCCCACGGCGTCGACCACGCGACGTTCCGTCCCGACGAACCGGCGCCGGGGGCCGACGACGATGTGCTCCTGGCGCTCGGGATCCGGCCGCCCTACATCGTCTTCGTCGGCACGTTGGAGCCGCGCAAGGCCGTGCCCGATCTGGTGGCGGCGTTCGATCGGATGGCCGACGCCAGTCCGGAGTTGTCGCTCGTGCTCGTCGGTCGTCCCGGCTGGGGTCTGCCCGACATCGAGAGATCGATCACCGGGGCCCGGCACGCGCCGCGGATACGGAGGACCGGCTACGTCCCCGACGGGGCCGTGCCGGCGCTCCTGCGTCGCGCCGCGGTGGCCGCCTATCCGTCCATCGAGGAGGGATTCGGCCTGCCCGCCCTCGAGGCGCTCGCCTGTGGGACACCGCTCGTGACCACGGCGGGGACGGCCATGGCCGAAGTGAGCGAGGAGGCGGCGCTGCTCGTCGCCCCCCGTTCCGTGGACGAGCTGGCGGCGGCGCTCGAGGCCCAGGTGGCCGGCGGGGCCGAGGTGGACGCCCGCCGTCGCCTCGGCCTCGACGTCGCCGCCCGGTACACATGGCAGCGGTGCGCCGAGCGGCACCTGGAGGCGTACCGGTGGGCGGCCGACAGCTACGACGGACCGGGCCCGGGCGCCGACGGCGGCGACCGGTAAGGTTCGACGCGTGCGCTCCCTCGTCACCGGTGCCAACGGTTTCGTGGGGACCTGGCTGACGGCCCATCTGCGTCAACGCGGCGACGATGTCGTCGGCATCGATCACGAGGTCGACATCACCGACGGTGCGGCGCTGCGCGCCGCCGTCGTGGCGGCGGCACCGGAGGCGATCTACCACCTCGCCGCGCTCGCCCACGTGGGCGAGTCGTGGATCAATCCCGACGCCGTCCTCCAGGTGAACGCCGTCGGGACCTTGCATCTCCTCGACGCCGCCCGCGCCTGCCCGTCGCCGCCCCGGGTCCTGCTCACCAGTTCGTCCGAGGTGTACGGGTGGGTGGGGGAGGAGCAGCTGCCGGTGACCGAGGAGACAGCCCTCGCCCCCGTGACGCCTTATGCGGCGAGCAAGGTGGCGGCCGAGTACCTCGGCGTCCAAGCCCATCTGGCGCACGGGCTGCCCGTCATCAGGGTGCGGCCCTTCAACCACGTCGGGCCCGGCCAGTCGTCGACGTTCGTCGTTCCCGCCCTGGCGGCGCGCATCGTGGAGGCGGCCCGGGCCCGGACCCCCAGCATCCCGGTGGGCAACCTCGAGGCCCGTCGGGATCTGACCGACGTCCGCGACATCGTCCGCGCCTACCGGCTGCTGATCGAGTCGGGAACGCCGGGCGAGGTCTACAACGTCTGCTCCGGCCGTGACGTGGCCATCTCGGAGGTCGCCGATCGGCTGCTGCATCTGGCGGGGGCCGAGCTCAAACTGACACCGGACCCCGAGCTCATGCGGCCCGTCGACGTCCCTGTCGTCCGCGGTGATCCGGCAAAGCTCCGTGCCGCCACCGGTTGGGAACCGCAGCTCGATCTCGACACGACGCTGAGCGACGTCCTGCAGCAGTGGCAGGAGCGGGTGGCCTGACGCGGCGACGCCGCCAGCGGTCACACCCGGCCGTTCACGTCGAAGACCCCGCCGCGTGAGCGGCGGGGTCTTCGCACAGTCCGGGGGGGTCGGACGACTTTGACGAAACCCGGGGTGTCCCGGGGGTGGGGGCGCCGGAGATCAGGCGGCGACGTTGTGGAGCAGGGTGCGCAGCTGCTGGCGGGCCTCGCGTGCCTGGGTGCGGGCTTGCTTGACCAGGTCACGGGCCTGGGCCGGGAGGCGCTCCTCGATGGGCTCGAACGAGGCCTCGATGCGGCCTATGGCCTGCTCGACGGCGGTGTCGACGTCCTTCACCCGCTTGGTGATCTCGCCGCGGGCCCCGCCGAGGCGGCCCTCGATCTGGGTCCGGGGCTCGGCCAGGCGCTTCACCAGCTCCTGGCGGCGGACCTGGACACGCTGGACGCCCAGGACGCCCAGGCCGACCACGACGTAGGCGGCATCTCGAACGGCTTTGGTGATCTCTTGGCTGATGTCCTTGAACTCTGGCATCGGGTGGTCCTTCCTGTGTGGGGGATGGTCATGAGGCTCTGTCGGCGGGGCTCGTGTCCTCGGCGATCTGCTAGCAAGTGTAGCGGGTAGTGCTAACAATAGCAAGCAGCGGCCTCCGGACGGGCCCCCGGGGGACCAGGGGTGGGCGAAGGTAGCCTCGGGCCCCTGATGGAGACCCTGGCCCCTCCGGTCGTCGCGGTGATCGTGACGTGCGATCCCGGACCGTGGTTCCCCGAGGCGCTACGTGCCTTCGCCGCCCAGGAGTATCCCGAGCTGTCGGTCCTGGTTCTCGACGCCGGTAGCGCCCAGGACCCCACCGCCATTGTGGCTCGTGAGCTTCCTGGGGCATTTGTGAGGTTGCTGGGGGTCAATCGGGGCTTCGGGGCGAGCGCCAACGAAGTGCTCAGCATGGTCGAGGGGGCATCACACTTCCTGTTCTGCCACGACGACGTGGCCCCGGCTCCCGACGCCGTCCACTTCCTCGTGGAGGAGTCCTACCGCTCCAACGCCGGTGTCGTCGCTCCCAAGCTGGTGAGTTGGGACGACCCGGGCCGTCTGCTGCACGTGGGGATGGCGGTCGACAAGGGCGGAGCCGTGGTCGACCGGGTCGAACCGGGCGAGGTCGACCACGGCCAGCACGACGCCGTGCGCGACGTCTTCTTGGCCCCCGGAGGCTGCACCCTCGTCCGGGCCGACCTCTTCGCCGAGCTCGGCGGATTCGATCCCGACATCTTCGTGATGGGGGAAGACCTCGACCTGTGCTGGCGGGCGCAGATCGCCGGTGCCCGGGTGGTGGTGGCGCCCCAGGCGCGGGTCCGGCATCTCGAGGTCCTGGCGAGCGGGCGCCGTCAGCTTCCCGACTCCGTGCTCGTCGACATCCCGGTCCAGGCGGTGGCACCGCCGCCGGGCCCCGTCGTGCCTGATCCTGCAGAACCGGGTGGCGCAGAACCGGGTGGCGACCTTGTCGACGACGGGTCGGTGGCGGCCGTCGTCGCGGGGAGCGACGCCGACGCGACGCGGCACCGACGCGAGCCCCACGGACGGCACCGGACGAAACGACCGGTGCCGGCGATCACCTTGCAGTCGTTGCAGCGGCGCCATGAATTGCACACCGTTCTGAAGTCGTACGGCTGGTTCCATCTGGTGCGCGTCCTGCCACAGTTGATGGCGCTGGCCACGGCCGAATACGGGATCGCCCGGGCGTCGGGGCACCGCGACCGCGCCGCCGCCGTGGCCCATGCGTGGCGGTGGAATCTGGTGCGCCGGCGGGCCATCCGCACCGAGCGGGTCTCGGTGCGTGCCCATCGGCTGTTGGACGACGGCGAAGTCCGTCGGCTGCAGCTGCACGGCAGCGCCCGGCTGAACGCTTATATCCGACGTGCCGTGAACCAGGGTCTGAAAGCGGCGCACCTGGGGGCGGAGAGCGACGTGGGCGAAGGCGAGGCCGCGCGCGACCGCGCCCATCGGCGACGGCTGCGGGCCGATGCCCTGTCGCTGCGGGTGATGGCGTGGATCGTCGTGGTCCTCGTCCTTCTGTTCGGGACGCGGCAGCTACTGGGTTCCGGCTTTCCCTACGTGGGCCAATTGCTCCCGATGCCGTCGGCCGGATCGTTGCTGCACCGCTTTCTCTCGGGCTGGCAACCGTCGGGGGTGGGGACGACGGACCCCACGAGCCCGGCCTCGGGGCTTCTCGGTGTGGCCGGGGTCATCCTCTTCGGCGGCGTCGGCCTGCTCCAGAAGATCGTGGTGCTCGGATGCATTCCCGTGGGCGCCTGGGGCATGGCCCGGCTGGTGCGCCCGGTGGGGTCCCCCCGGGCCCGCCTGGCCTCGACCCTCGTCTACCTGGCCGTTCCCCTGCCCTACGACGCGCTGGCCACGGGACGCTGGGACGGACTGCTGGCCTACGCGGCGTGCCCCTGGATCGTCGGCTTCCTGGCCCGGGCGTCGAGGTTCGCCCCCTTCGGATCACTGGACGACGCCGGCGCGCCGGCCGGGGTGGCGGGAACGGCGACCGGCTCCGGGAGCGACGTCGGCGACACGCCCCCCGGCAATGGGTCGGCACCGGGCCCCCACATGCCGCCGGCGGCCGCCGCCACGACCACCGTCACGACCATCACCACCGCCACAACCATGACAGCGAGGGGGGCAGCCGATGACACGGGGGGCGCCACCGGCGCGGTCGCCGCCCGACGGGCAGCGCTGACGCCGCGCTGGCGGAGGTCGGCGGTGGGCCAGGTCCTCGGTCTCGGCGTGCTCGAAGCCGTGTTGACCTCGGCGGCGCCGTCGGGTGCGTTCCTCGTGGTCGTGATCACGGCCGGGCTGGCCGTGGGATCGGTGGTGACGGCCGGCCGGGTCGGCCTGCGACCGGCCGGACGCATCGTGGCCGCCGGCCTCGGTGCCACGGTGGTGGCCTTTGTCCTGCTGATGCCGTGGTCGGTGTCTTTGGTGGCCGGCCCCGATCGCTGGCAGGCACTGACCGGGTTGGCGACGTCGCACGGCAACGCTCCGGGGTGGGGGGCGATCCTGCGGCTGGCCGTCGGCCCCATCGGCAACACGCCTCTCTCCTGGGCCTTCCTGGCCTCGGCCGCGCTTCCCCTGGTGATCGGGTCCCGCTGGCGGTTGGGATGGGCCGGTCGTGCCTGGATCCTGGCCCTGGTGGCATGGGTGCTGACCTGGGCGACGGGCCACGGCTGGCTGGGCGCGCTGACCCCCTCGGCCGAGGTGCTCCTGGCCCCCGCCGCCGTCGGCGTGGCCCTGGCCGTGGGTCTCGGTGCCGCCTCGTTCGAGTCGGATCTACCGGGCTACAACTTCGGGTGGCGGCAGGCGGCGACGGTGTTGGCGGCGGTGGCGGCTGCCGTCGGTGTCCTGCCCGTGCTGCTCGCCAGCTCCGGCGGACGATGGGATCTGCCCCTGACCGGTTACGGCCAGGCCACGGCGTGGATGGGGACGCGCGGGGCTGCGGCCGGCAATTTCCGGGTCCTGTGGCTGGCCGATCCGCGGGTGCTGCCCGGTGGGGGGTGGCCGGTGGGCACAGGGCTCGCCTATTCGATCAGTGAGGACGGGCTGGGTGACAGCACCGAGATCTGGTCGGGGTCGTCGCCCGGGGCCGCCGCCGCCGTCGGCGACGCCGTGCGATCGGCGCGCGCCGGCTCCACCGTTCGTCTGGGCGGTCTGCTCGCCCCTTACGCCATCCGGTACGTGGTGGTGGTGGAGACGCTCGCTCCCTCGATCCCCGGTTTCCAGTCGCCGCCGCAGTACCTGCCGCCGACCGACGTCGAGCCGGCCCTTCTGTCCCAGCTGGACCTGCGCCAGATCATCGGCCAGGGGGGATTCGAGGTGTTCGTCGACGATGCCGCTCTTCCCGAGCACGCCGTCTTGGTGCGCGGGCACAAGACACCGTCACCAGCACCGTCGGGGTCGTCGTCCTCGTCACCGCCGGGGTCGGCGGTCATCGGATCGGACTCGGCGTTGGCGGGGTGGACACCGGTGCTGACCGCCCCGCGCGGCGCCACGGCCGTGACCGG
>DATNJD010000249.1:0-2116 GCA_035604075.1 Acidimicrobiales bacterium | reverse complement strand
GGCACCTGAGGTGACCGACGCACTGCTCGGTGTGGGCGTCAGCCCCATGCACCGAAGAGACATGAGGACGGTCCTCGACATCGAGAGGCGGGTGTTCCCGGAGCCCTGGAGCTCGACGATCTTCAGCTCGGAGCTGTCGATGCGCCACGGCCGGTCGTACCGGGTCGCCCGGATCGGGCGCCGCGTGATCGGCTACCGCGGCCTCATGTTCACCGGCGAGGAGGCGCACGTCACCACGCTGGCAGTGGCGCCCGAGTACCACCGACGCGGCGTGGCCTCGGTCCTGCTGCTCGACGCGGTCCGGACCTCCATCGAGTCGGGGGCGCGGCACCTCTCGCTCGAGGTGGCGTTCGGCAACCAAGGCGCCCAGGCCCTCTACCGCCGGTTCGGGTTCGGCCCGGTGGGCGTGCGCAAGAACTACTACCAGATGACCGGTGAGGACGCGTACGTGATGTGGGCCTACGACCTCCCCTCGCTCGAGTACACCGAGCGGATCGCCGCGATCGAGGCCGAACTCCGGGCCCGACCCGCGCTGACGCGATGAGCGCGGCGGACCCCGACCACCAGAGGGTGCTCGGCATCGAGACCTCGTGTGACGAGACCGCGGCGGCGGTGGTCGCGGCCGGTCGCCGCATCTTGTCCTCGGTGGTGGCGAGCCAGATCGACCTGCACGCCCGCTTCGGCGGGGTGGTCCCCGAGCTGGCCGGCCGGGCCCACCTCGAGCTGCTGACGCCGGTGGTGGCCGAGGCGCTCGAGCGAGCCCATGCCGACGGGCGGCCGCCTGTCGACGCCGTCGCCGTCACCTGCGGGCCCGGGCTGGTCGGCTCGCTCCTGGTCGGCCTCAGCCACGCCAAGGCCCTCGCGATGGCCTGGGACGTCCCCTTCGTCGGGGTCAACCACCTCGAGGGGCACCTCTTCGCGTCGCTCCTCGACCATCCCGAGCTCGAGTGGCCCCTCGTCGTGCTGCTGGTCTCGGGCGGCCACACCGTCCTCGTCTTGGTCGAAGGGGTGGGCCGGTACCGGCTGTTGGGCCAGACGCTGGACGACGCGGCGGGGGAGGCGTTCGACAAGGTGGCCCGGTACCTGGGGCTCGGCCACCCCGGCGGCCCGGCGGTCGATCGGGAGGCCGTGCACGGGGACCCGAGCGCGTTCGCGTTCCCGCGGGCCATGCTCGACGACGGCTACGACTTCTCCTTCTCCGGCCTCAAGACCGCGGTTGTCCGCACCGTCGACAAGGCGCCCGATGCACCGACCGCCGACGTCGCGGCGTCGTTCCAAGAGGCGGTCGTCGACGTGCTGGTGAGCAAGGCCCGCTGGGCGGTGGCCGCCACCGGCGCGAGGGGGCTGTGCCTGGCTGGGGGGGTCGCCGCGAACTCGTTGCTGCGGCGGCGCACCGAAGAGGCGTGCCGGGACGACGGCGTGGCGGCGCTGGTGCCGAGCCTCGCCATGTGCACCGACAATGCGGCGATGGTGGCGGCGGCGGGACAATGGCGCCTGGCCCACGACGGCCCCAGCCCGCTGTCGCTCGGCGCCGATCCCAACCTCTTCCTTTCTTTCACCTCTCTCGGCGACTCCTCTCCCGGCGACTCCTCTCCCGGCGACTCCTTTCCCAAGGACTCCTTTCCCAAGGACTGAGACTCCGGCGTGTCGCGCCGATAGGGTCGGCGCGCGTGGCCGAGCACCCATTGCGAGCCGAAGACCTCGACGCGGACCCGATCATCCAGTTCGGCTCGTGGTTTGCCCTGGCCACAGAAGCGGTGCGCCAGCCCGATGCGGTCGCGCTGGCCACGGCCGATCACCTCGGGGTCCCGTCGGTCCGCATGGTGCTGTTGAAGGGCTGGGACGAGCGGGGGTTCGTCTTCTTCACCAACTACGAGAGCCGCAAGGGCGGCGAGCTGGCGGCCAACCCCCACGCCGCCTTCACGGCGTACTGGGAGCCCCTCGACCGACAGGTCCGTGTCGAAGGCCCGGTCACCCCGGTGAGCGCCGAGGACTCCGACCGCTACTTCGCGTCCCGCCCTCGACCCAGCCAGCTGGCTGCATATGCGTCGGACCAGAGCCGGCCCCTGGCCAACCGGGCCGCCCTCGAGGCGGCCGTGCGCGAGGCGGAGGCGGA
>DATNJD010000248.1:0-3119 GCA_035604075.1 Acidimicrobiales bacterium | reverse complement strand
CCTGCGGGGTGGACGACACCACCGGCGTCGATCTGGACAGCGGGGCGCTGGTCCGGCTGCGGATCGGCTGGACCGAGGCGGGGGCCGAAGCCGACCTCTCGCCTTTCGACGTGATCGACGCGGCATGGGCCGAGGATCCCGAGCGCGACGACCTGGCCCAGCCCGAGGCGGTCACCGTGGCCGGCCTGCCGGAGCGGGTGGGGACGCTGCGGGGGCGTCGGGCCCGGCGGATCCTGCGCCACCTGGTCGCCCCCGACGAGCCTGAGCTGCTCGGCTTCCCCGGTACCTCGGCGCCCTACTGGGAGTTCCGGGGCATGCGGCCGTCGGTCGCCCTCGTGGTACCCCGGCGCGGTCCGGTGTTGTTCCGCCGGCGCGAGGACGGGACCGTCTGGGCTCGCTTCAGCGCGGCCCGGAGCGACAACTGGCTTCCGGTCGAGGACCGCCGGGCCATGGCCTCCCTGTGGGCGTCGCGACGTGACCGGCTGTCGGGAAAGGACCTGGCCACGGCCTTGAGCTTCCGTCCCCACTACGTGCTCGTGGCGGTCAGCCGACCGCGCGACGGCCACTGCTACAAGACAGTGGTCTCCATCCTTCCCCGCCCGTAGGCGAGGGCGTCAGCGATAGATCAGCTGGTCAGCGGGCTTTGCCCGAAGCGAGCGACCCCGAGGCCAGATCCTCGGCCATGGCCCAACCGAAGGTCACGAGGCGGTCGCCCCGCTTCACCGAGAGACCCTTGAAGAGAAGGGAGACGCCGGCGTCGGGCTCCTTCACCTTGGGCCCGCCCAGGTCGAGCGCGCCGGCCGGGCCGCCGTCGCCCTTCAAGACGAATGTCCGGTCGTCGATGCGGCCCTCGGCACCGAAACGCTTGGCCAGACGCCGTCCCCAGGCCCGCTCCTCCCCGCTCGCCTTGTGATCGGGTCGCGGCACCACGTCCACCAGGCCGGCGAACGCCTGGTAGGCCTCGGCCACGCCCAAGCGGGTCCCGACCAGGACGTCCTCGTCGGGGAAGGCCAACAGGGCCCGCCGGTACTGGTCGCCCAGCAACAGCTTCAATGCCTGCTCGGCCTTCACCGTCCGGTCCACCGTCGAGAGACCGATCAGGAGCGAGGGGGTGCCTCCGATGCGCTCCAGGGTGGAGAACGAATATCCCCGGAGCTTCTGTCCCTCACGGACGAGGGTGATCAGAACCCATTCCTCGCACTGCTTGGAGAGGAACCCAATGTCGAATCCTGGTTCCCGGTCGACGCACAAGTCGGCCATTTCGGCCAACTCGGCATCACTAAGTGATGTGCAGTCCTTGGTCCCGACCTCAAACGGCATGCCCTGGCTCCGTGCTCGTCTCGCTGACCCGGCTACCCGGCACCGACGGCAGGTGATGGCGCTTGCCCGCAGGGGGGACCGGGGGTTCTCCCTACAGGATACGGGATGTGCAGGGGGGAGCCCAACCGGAGCGCCTACCTCGGCCTTCGTCCGCGCCGATCGACGTTCGGTGAGAGTGGCGGGGCACGTCGGGAGGGGTCAGCAGATGGCGTTCGGGCCCAACAGGACCCGCAGCTCGGCGGCCAGGCCCCGCCGGCTGTTCACGTTGAATTCGCCCGACAACCGCAAGACCGTCTCCCCCACGTGGAGGAAGACGGGCTCGTCGCCGGGGTTGTCCCGCAGGAGCTGCTTGAGCTGGTCGACGGTGTCGCCGCTCGAGATCCCCACCGGTACCCGCACATGGAGCTCGGACGCCCCGTCCACGGCCAGCTCGGGCCGGCTGACCTCCATGCAGATGAGTTTCACCTGGTCGTCGCGGGTGTCGACGCGGCCCTTCAGCACGACGATGGCGTCGTCGGCCAGAAGCGGTCCCATCTGGGCCATCACTTTGGGGAAGACGAACACCTCGATGGAGGCCCGCAGGTCCTCCAAGGTGAAGGTGGCCATCAACTCGCCCTTCTTGGTGTACCGACGCACGAGGGCGGTGACCACGCCGCCCACGACACGGACCTGGCCTTCGCGGCCCACCTCCCCGCCGGGGTCCTCTTCCTTCAGGTCGAAGATCGGGCATTCGACCAGTCGGGACAACGCCCCCTCCACGCCGCGCAGGGGATGGTCGCTCACGTACAGCCCGAGCATCTCCTTCTCGAAGGCCAGGCGTTGGGTCTTGCCGAATTCCGAGTCCGGTATCGGCACCCGGACATCGGCGAAGCCGGCCGGGCCGCCGGGGACGGTATCGCCGTCGGCCGAGAAGCCTTCGACCGAGGAGAACAACGTGGAGATACCGGCCTGCTCCTCTCGACGACGCTCGAGGGTCCGGTCGACGATGTCCTCGAAGACGAGGCACAGACCCTGACGGACGTGGCCGAGGGAGTCGAAGGCGCCGGCCTTCACCAGAGACTCCACCGTCCGCTTGTTGAGCACCATGGGGTCGACGCGCCGGCAGAAGTCGTAGAAGTCGATGAACGGGCCGTTCTCGTCGCGTTCGGCCACGATGCGTTCGACGAGACTCTCACCGACGTTGCGCACGGCCGCCAGACCGAAGACGATCCGCCTCGTTCCGTTCTCATCGACCAGTGGGGTGAACTCGGCGGCCGAGGTGTTGACGTCGGGGACCAACACCTCGATGCCGATGGACCGGCACTCGCCCAGGTACACCGCCGTCCGGTCCTTGTCGTCCTTGACCGACGTGAGCAGGGCGGCCAGGTACTCCACCGGATAGTGGGCCTTCAGCCATGCCGTCTGGTACGCCACCAGTCCGTAGCCGTAGGAGTGTGACTTGTTGAAGGCATAGTCGGCGAACGGCTCGATGATGTCGAACAGCTGCGTCCCCAACCGCTCCTCGTAGCCTTCCGTCACGCACCCGGCAACGAACTTCTTGCGTTCGGCCTGGATCATGGCCCGGATCTTCTTGCCGCACGCCTTGCGGAGATTGTCGGCCTCGGCCAGCGTGTAGCCGGCGAACTTCTGCGCCACCCGCATGACCGACTCCTGGTAGATCATGAGTCCGTAGGTGTCGGCCAGTATCGGTTCCAGATCAGGGTGCAGGTAGGTCACCGGCTTGCGACCGTTCTTGCGGTCGGCGTAGTCCTTGTGCATGTTGGCCGCCATGGGCCCGGGGCGGTACAGCGCCACGAGGG
>DATNJD010000247.1:0-3350 GCA_035604075.1 Acidimicrobiales bacterium | reverse complement strand
TCTCGGAGTTCTTGCCGGCATCGGCCGACGCGCCGGGGGTGTCCTCGTCGGGGCCGAGGAGGCGCTCGGCCTTCCCGGCGTGGAGGGTCTCATCGTCCCCGGCAGCGGACGCGACACGATGTGGCGCTTCCCCCGGCTGATCTATCCGCTGCCCCGGCCCGCCCGATCGGTGAAGGTCGTCCGCAACATCGATTATGTGGGGGACGGCATCCATCGTCACCGCCTCGACATCATCCGACGCCGGATCGACCCCCCCGTGGCCGGCCCGGTCCTCGTGTACATCCACGGCGGCGCCTGGGTGATCGGCGACAAGCGGGAGCAGGGGCTCCCGCTCCTGCACGAACTGGCCAGGCGGGGCTGGGTGGCGGTGACGATCAATTACCGGCTCAGCCCCAAGGCGACATGGCCCGACCACCTGGTCGACTGCAAACGGGCCCTCGTCTGGGTCAGGGAGAACATCGCCGAGTACGGGGGCGACCCCGGTTTCATCGCTGTGAGCGGCGGATCGGCCGGCGGCCATCTGTGTTCCATGGTGGCCCTCACCCCCGGCGACCCCGTGTTCCAGCCGGGGTTCGAGGATGCCCCCACCGGGGTCGACGCCTGCGTCCCGTTCTACGGTGTCTACGACATGACGGCCGGCCGCGGGACCGACCGGTACGACAAGGGGTTCATGAGCCTGCTCGAACGCCGGGTGTTCAAGCGCCGCTACGACGACGACCCCCAGGTGTTCGAGGACGCCTCACCCCGACGCCGGGTGAACCCCGCTGCTCCGCCGTTCTTCGTGGTGCACGGCACGAACGACACGCTGGTGCCGGTGGCCGAGGCCCGGGAGTTCGTGGAGGCCTTGCGGGCCGTGTCCGAGGCCCCGGTGCTCTATGCGGAGCTCCCCTATGCGCAGCACGCGTTCGACGTCCTTCCCTCGGTGCGCAGCGCCCATGCCGTGGCCGCCGTGGTGCGGTTCCTGGAGGGTGTCCGCCACCGGGCCCGACCGGCCGCCGGGGGCGATGATCCCGCCGGCGGGGCCGCTTCGGAGGTCACCTCACCGAACCAGGCGGCCAGCGGATTCCTGACGTAGCATCAGCTCCGGCTAGAACGTGTTCTGGCCTCGGTGTGTCAAGCTGTCGGGCCTTCGGGAGGGTCCCGTGACGGGGGAGGCCCGGTGACAGGGGAGAACAGAGGGGGAATT
Source organism: Acidimicrobiales bacterium (assembly GCA_035604075.1). GTDB lineage: Bacteria > Actinomycetota > Acidimicrobiia > Acidimicrobiales > UBA8190 > Palsa-661. The sequence goes on along the minus strand of DATNJD010000247.1, from coordinate 2,164 downwards.
GTGGACGTTGTGCAAGGAAAGCCGTCGATCGCCGGTGGACGCAGCCACAAGGCCGGAGTGAGAGGTACCCGGCTGCTCGTCCCCGTGGTGGTCGTCGCCCTGGCGGCGAGTGCGTGTTCGTCGACACCCAAGACGGCGTCCACCACCACCACGGCGTCGAACACGTCGACCACGGCGGCCGGCTCGAGCACGCTGCCGGCCGGGACCCCGTCGCCGGGGATCACGAGCACCCAGGTCGTCGTGGGTCAGGTCGATGACCTCACCAAGCCGATCCCGGGTCTGTTCAAGGGGGCCGAGGACGGCACCCAGGCGTACTTCGACTACGTCAACAGCCAGGGCGGTGTGAACGGGCGCAAGATCAAGCTCGACGCCCAGGACAGCGGATACGACGACGGCACCGTGGCCAACGAGACGCAGGCCCAGATCAAGAACGACTTCGCCCTGGTGGGCGGCTTCTCGCTCGACGATGCGGCCGAGGAGCCCCTGATCTCCAGCTCGGGCATGCCCGACGTGGCCTACCCGCTCGACCAGGGCCTGGCGAACCTCCCGACCTCCTACAGTCCCGCTCCCAACCCCAACCTCGACTACCCGCTCACCGATTTCACCGTCCTCAAGAAGAAGTTCCCGACCCAGATCAAGCACGTGGGCATCCTCTGGGCCAACGCCACCCCGTCGACGGCCGCCTCGGAGCAGTACTTCGAGCGGGCGGCCCGATCACAGGGATTCAATATCGTTTACTCGACCGGATTCACCCCGAGCCAGACGACGTTCCTGGCCAACGTCCTCACCATGAAGGCCAAGGGCGTCCAGATGTTCTTCACCCTGCAGATGCCCGACGCCTATGCCGCCACCGTGGCCAAGGAGATGCAGCAGCAGAACTTCAACCCCGTCAACGTCGAGGGCGACGCCTATTCGGCGAATCTGGTCAAAGAGGGAGGCCCGGCCGTCAACAACATGTACCTCGTGACCGGATACCTGCTCTTCCTCGACGCCGACTCCGGCTTGCCGGCGGTGAAGCTCTTCAACAAGTGGATGAATGAGGCCGATTCGAACGCCCAGTTCACCTTGCAGGCCGTCTATGGGTGGGCCGCCGCCCAGCTCTTTGTCCAGGGACTGCGCGCCGCCGGGTCGACACCCACCCGTGCCAGCCTCGAGGCGGCGCTGGACAAGGTCACGACCTTCAACGCCAGCGGACTGCTCACGCCGGGCGACCCGGCCCAGAACGTCCCCGGCGGGTGCATCGTCCTCAGCCAGATCCAGAACGGGCACGTCAAGCGGGTCGCCCCCTCGCCGTCGTCCGGATTCATCTGTACCAATGCCAAGTTGGCGGCGCCGGGATTCAAGCCCGAGGTCCGGCCGACGCCGTCGTCGTAGGGTGCCGGCATGACGCCTCGTCGCCCGGCACGCCACGGTCGGTGACCGAGGGGTCTTGACGTCGTGAGCGAGTTCATCAGCCTGGTGATCGCCGGGATCGTCCTCGGGTCGATCTATGCCGTGACGGCCACCGGTCTGGTGGTGACCTACAACACCACCGGCATCTTCAACTTCGCCCACGGCGCCATCGGCATGGCCCTGGCCTACCTGTTCTGGCAGCTGTGGCAGGGCTGGCACTGGCCTGTGCTCTTGGCCCTCGCCGTGGTCCTGCTGGTGGTGGCCCCCATCTTGGGTGCGGTGGTGGAACGGGTCGTCATGCGCCCCCTCTATGGTGTGTCGCCCAACATCCGTCTGGCCGTGACCCTCGGTCTCCTCCTCGTCCTGGTGGCGGGAGCAAGCAGCATCTGGAACCAGTCGAACGTGTACGTGACGCCGGAGTTCTTCAACGGGCACCAGGTGTCTCTGGGCGGTGTCAATCTCTCCTACGAACAGCTCATCACCATCGCCATCGCCGCCGCCGCCGCCCTCTTCCTGCGGCTGTTCTTCAAGCGCACCCGCACGGGGGTGGCGATGCGGGCCGTGGTCGACGATCCCGAGCTGGCCTCCCTGTCCGGGGCACCGTCAGGGCGCATCGCGTCCTACGCATGGATGATCGGTGTGATGTTCGCCGGGGTGGCCGGCATCCTGCTCGCCCCCACCACCATGGTGATCATCCAGCTCACCGAGCTGGTGATCGTCGGGTACGCGGCGGCCGTCGTGGGGCGGTTGCGCAGCATCCCCCTCACCTTTC
>DATNJD010000246.1:0-4354 GCA_035604075.1 Acidimicrobiales bacterium | reverse complement strand
CGGGCCGGGCGAGCACCCGGCCGCCCATCGACCCGGCGAAGCGGGCGTCGCCGAAGGCGAAGACGCCGCCGTCGGAGGCCACCAGCCAGTAGCCGCCGCCGTCCGGCGTGACCGCCATGCCCACGATCGGCTGGTCGAGGCGGACGGAACCGGTGGAGCCGTAGAAGCCGGCGTCGCCGTAGGTGAAGATGCCGCCGTCGGAGGCGACGAGCCAGTAGCCCTCGTCCGTGGGGGTCGGGGTGATACCGACGACGGGCCGGTTGAGGGTCATGGGGGCCACAGAGCCCAGGGTGGGTGCGTTCCCCATGGCGATCACACTGCCGGTGGCGGTGGCCAGCCAGTAGTCGGTCGGGGTGGGACTGCCCCCGGGGCCGCTCACGTCCTGGGGGGCGACGGCGTTCGCCGCCGGCGTACCGAGGACGACGAAGAGGCCAGGGCCGACAAGCAGGAATGCGAGCGCGCCGAAGAACGTCTTCCGAATCGTCATCAACCCAAACATCGTCACGGAGGGTGGCGAACTTGAGGCGCCAAAGTGACGTTCAGTGGTGCCCGGCGGGATGGGGAGGGCGCCGGGGGAGGGCACCGGAGATACGGTGCGGCCATGGGTGACTGCGTGCTGTACGAGCGGACCGGACATGTGAGCACGATCAGCTACAACCGGCCCGAGGCGCTGAACGCCGTCAACGGCGAGATGCGCCGTGACCTGAACGATGCGTTCGGCCGGTTCCGCGACGACGAGGAGGCCTGGGTCGGGATCGTGACCGGACTCGGGCGGGCGTTCTGCGCCGGGGCCGACCTGCGGGGCGGGGCGGGAGCGACCGGAGAGTTCGGGGGGACGTTCTGGGAGAAGCCCACCTTGAACTCGTTCGAGAGCGGGTGGGAGATCTACAAGCCGGTGATCGCGGCGGTGAACGGGCACTGCATCGGGTACGGACTGACGCTCGTGACATGGTGCGACTTCGTGCTGGCGAGCGAGGAGGCGACCTTCGGGTACCCCGAGGTCCGCCTGGGGATACCGGCAATGGTGGGCGCCATCCGGTTACCGCAACGGATCGGCTGGGCCGATGCCATGGAGATGCTGCTCACGGGTGAACGGATCGATGCCGAGAAGGCGCGGCAGATCGGTCTGGTGTGGCGGGTCATACCCCCTGACGCGCTGATGGCCGAGGCGCGGGCTCTGGCCGATCGGCTCGTCGCCGGCGCGCCATTGGCCCAGCGGGCGATGAAGGAGATGGCGACGAGGTCGGCTCACCTGTCACCGCTCGACGCCATCCGGGTAGCCGAAACGATGCGACTGGTGGTCGGCGCCACGGCCGACGCGGCCGAGGGTCTGACGGCGGCGGCCGAGCGGCGAGAACCGCGCTGGCAAGGCCGCTAACCGATCCGGGTCAGCGGCTCGAGGGAGAGCGCCCACTCGGTGGCGTCGTGGGCCAGGGCCGGATGAACCCGCCAGCGGACGAGTTGGAGCTCGATGGCCTGTCTGTCGGACCCGATCTCGAGGAGCCTCAGCGCCAGCCGGCGGGCGCGGTTGCGTGACTCGACGAGGAGGCCGTTCGGCTGCTCGGCTTCGGACCATTCACCGTGAAGTTTCTGGACCGCCGGCGGGAGCCGCTGGAGACGTTGCAGGGTGAGCGGCGGGATCCGCCGTCGGACACTGAGGGCACCGGGACCGTGTGGTCGCGCCAGCTTGAAAGAGACGCAGCGGTGAAGCGCACGCTGGAAAGGCGAATGACGACCCTCGCGGCCCCCGAGTCCCAGGGCGCGCGCCGTGTCGTCGAGGTTGAGCTCGAATCCGCCCGGTGCCGCGTCGAATCGGGCGGCGACCCGGCGCAGAAACCAGGTACTGGTCGGTCCGACGACGGGAAGCCAGAACTGCTCGACGTAGAAGGAGCGGGGGTCGTAGCCGAGGGTGTCGACGACGGGATCGACCCAGGCCACGATGTGGAGCGTGGCCCGCGCCTCCGGTGCGTCAAGGCCGACCGGGAGATCGATACCGTGCCGAGGCGGGTCGGCGAGAGCGGCTGGATCGGGCATTGGACGGTTCCTCCCATGCGAACAAGGGCAACGGACCGAGCCAGCGTCACCGTCCGGCGTTGCGCGGAACCTTGCCCCTCACCTCTCTCGACGGGAAAAGCCGAGATGCTCGACCGAAACCTGGCTCACCTACCGGTGACGGAGTGGGGCAACAACTCGAATCCGTCGGAGAAACCACCATCGATCCGCAGGACCTGCCCGGTGACGAAGCCGGCCGCGTCGGACGTCAGGAAGAGGACGACCCCGCCGACGTCTTCGGGAGTGCCGATCCTGCGCAAAGGCGTGTTCATGGTGAGCCAGTCCTCGACCGAGTCGATGGCGAGGCCGAGGCTACGACGCGTAGAACGGGCGGCCCGCCCCGGCGCGGTGCCGACATCGGGGGGAACGACGTCGACACCTGCCGGTCGGGATGGTGGGGGAGATGACCGAGGCATCGTCCACTCTCGGCCTTGCCCGGAACCTTGCCCGCCACCTTTCGTGCCGGCTGCCCGGTGCCGAGAGCCGGTCGTGAACGGCATTCGACGTGAGGAATTCCGAAAGTCCGTCCAATGGCATGCTTGATGCAGGACGGCGATACCGAATGGGGGGCGGACCCGTGGTGCAGGGTGGTGGCGAGCTACCGGGCGTGCAGGGCAAGGAAGCGGGCTGGTACCCCCTCGGGGAGAATCCCAACGATCAGGCCTATTGGGATGGCCAGAGCTGGACGGCCCGGCGCCGATGGGCCGGTGCCGGATGGGCCGACATGCCTTTCGTGAACGAAGCCGCCGGGGACGCCGGACCGGGCCGTTCCCCGCTCCCTCCGGTCGGCGTGTCCACCGCCGGCTATCAGCCCGGCTACCCACCTGGATATCAGCCCGGCTTCGCCGGTCCCTACGGTTATGCCGGTCGCCCGGCCGGCGTGGGGGGCTCGTTGGTCAGTCTCACGCCGGCGTCCCTCGCCCTGTTCCTGAGCGGAATCGTCATCATGGTCGGGTCGGTGACTCCGTGGATAAGCATCTCGCTTCTCGGCCACACGCTCAGCGTGGCCGGAACGGACGACGGTATCTCCGCCACCATCGGCATCAGCGGCTGGATCACGTTCACGGCCGGGGTGGTGCTGCTTCTTCTCGGAGGTCTCATGATCGCCTCGCGCGAGAGTTCGCTCCGGGTCGTCGCTCTCCTCGTTGCTCTCGTCTCCGTCGGTCTGGCCGCCTTCGCCGTCGTGCGCGTCCTCCAGAAGATCTCGGAGTCGCACCCGACGGCCAGCCAGCTGAGGTCGTCGCCCATCTATCAGGTCTTTGCCGGAACCAGCGCCAACGTCGGCTTCGGGTTGATTCTGGTGGCCGTCGCCGCCACCGTGGCGCTGATTGCCGCCGCCATTGATCTCCGGGCCACCTCGTCGACGTGAGCACGTTCGGCGTTCCCCTCTCCGAACTTCCGCCGCAGGAAAAGGCCGCCCGGGCCGGGAGCTTCGGCGCCGTGGCGTCGCACTACGAGCGCTTTCGGCCCGGCCCCCCGCTCGCCGCGGTGGACTGGATCGTCCCGGCACACGTCGGCCGGGTCGTCGACCTCGGAGCCGGGACCGGCGCGTTGACCAGATTGCTCGTGGCCAAAGCCGATGAGGTGGTGGCCGTCGAGCCCGACGACCGGATGCGGTCGGTCTTGGCCGAGGAGGTTCCCGGCGTCCGGGCGGTGGACGGCCGGGGCGAGTCCATGCCCCTGCCCGACCACTGCGCCGACGCCGTCCTCGCCTCCTCGTCCTGGCACTGGATGGATGTGGTTCCCACCCTCCGCGAGGTCGGCCGGGTTCTCGTGCCCGGTGGCACCCTGGGCGTCCTGTGGTCCGGACCGGACCCCGACGGTCCCTTCATGGCCCAGGCCCGCGAGCTTCTGGCCGCCCAGGCCGGAGCGGGCGCCACCGACGGCGGCGATGACGCGGGCGACGCCACGGGTGCCGCACCGGCGCGCGGGGAGCTTGTCGGCATGATCATCGGCGACGCCGTCCGCCCCAGCTCGAGCCTCGAGATCCCCGCCGGCGTCCCCTTCGACCAACCCGACCACCGGACCTTCACCTGGGACATGGCGCTGAACGCCGACGACCTGATCGGTCTGCTCGGCACCCTCAGCTGGATCATCACCATGCCCGAGGAACGACGGGGACAGGTCATGGACGAAGCCCGGCAACTGCTCCGGGATCTTCTCGGAGTCGAGGGCGACGTCACCGTCGACATCGCCTTCCGTTGCGCCGCCTGGCGATCGCGCCGTCAGGGCCCGCCCCTCTGATTCTTCCGGCGCCCGCGCCGGGGGTGTTAGCTTCCGGTACGTGACGGGCGGGGACCGT
>DATNJD010000245.1:0-2507 GCA_035604075.1 Acidimicrobiales bacterium | reverse complement strand
GTCGATGACGAGCACATCGGCGCCCCGCAACAGGCCCTCATCGAGGTTCACCGGATCTCCTCTTCCGACGCCACCGCCTCCGACGCCACCACCACCGACGACGACCACCACGGACAGTGTCGGCCGGCCCGGCGCCGGCCTTGAGTGAGATCGGGCGGCAGGGCCGGGGGTCGGGGGTCGGGGGTGCGCACGCCCAGCGGGGTCCTAGCCGTGACGGCGGTGTGCGGGGGAGGAGGCGGTGTGCGGGGGAGGAGGAGGTGGTGGCGGTTCAGACGGACGTCGGCCGCGCCCTCGAGGCGGCTTATTGCCCTCGAGGCGGCGTCATCGGGTGTCGTGCCCGGGGTTCAGTTACGAGGCCCGGCGGCGGGCCGCCAGCCAGGCCTTGCGCAGCTTGCGCCGCTCCTCCTCGGAGGTACCGCCCCAGATCCCCGACTCCTGGTTGGTGGCCAGGGCGAACTCCAGGCAGGGCTCGTTCGCCTCGCAGTCCTGACAGACCCGCTTGGCCGCCTCGATCTGCTCGATGGCGGGACCGGTGGTGCCCACGGGAAAGAAGAGGTCGGGCTCGGTGTGCCGACAGGAGGCCAGGTTCCGCCAATCATCGGCGTCCCATTCGACCGACCGGTTCCACATGAGTGCCATGCTCTTCCTCCGGTACCTTGCGCCCGCGGGGGTGCGCAGAACTTGTGATTCAGTTCACATGAGGGGCCACAGGGGTGGGGTCTGCCTGTGAAATTGTCCACTAGTGAACGTAGTCCCAAGCGTTAGTTCGTGCAAACGTCATATTGCGCCAAAACCATTGGAATGGAGCGGAATGGTGGGTAAATGATCGAAGAGAGGCAGCGCTGGCCGCGGCGCGGCGCCGACACTCCGGTCCTGCTCCTGGCCCATCGCGGCGGATCAGGGCCGTGGCGGGAAAACACCCTGGAGGCGTTCGTCGGCGGCCTCCGGCTGGGCGCCGACGGGGTCGAGCTCGACGTCCGTCGCACCTCCGACGGCGCCCTGGTGGTGCACCACGACGCCGAGATCGCCGGGGTCGGGGCCATCCACGCCCTGCCGGCGGGCGCGCTGCCCCCGTGGGTTCCCCGATTGGGCGAGGCGCTCGCCGCCTGTGCCGGGGCCGTGGTGAACGTGGAGATCAAGAACGGCCCGGTGGAACCCGGTTTCGACCCCGGCCACATCGCCGCCATCGAAGTGGCCGCCGCCCTCGCCGCCCCGGCCGGTGATCCTGACCGGGACCCGGCTCACGTCATCGTCTCCTCGTTCTGGCCCGCCACCCTGGCCGCCGTGCACGACGCGGCCCCCGGGATCGCCATCGGTTTGCTCGTCCACCCCGCCCTCGACGCCGCCGAGGCCGCCGTCCAGGCGGCCGCCCTGGGGTGCCGGGCCCTGCATCCCTTCCACGCCCAGGCCACGCCGGCCCTGGTGGAGTTGGCCCACGGCCTCGACCTGGCCGTGGCCGTCTGGACGGTGAACGAACGGGCCGACCTGGTGGCCGCCGTCGCCGCCGGGGTCGATGTCGTGATCACGGACCGGGTGGGTGACCTGCGCGAGGCGCTCGATGCCGCCCGCTGAGGACGGTCCCGCCCTGGTCGCGCCGGCGCGTGCGCCCGGTCGGGACGATGCCGGGGCGCGACGGAGCCCGGTCCGGGGCCGATTGGTCCGAAGAGCCCATCCTCGGGGACAATCGACCCCATGAACGTCGTCGTCCTTGTGAAGCAAATTCCCGATCCGGCCGCACCTCAGGCACTCGATCCCGGGACCCACACCCTCGTCCGCCAAGGCAAGTTGATCCTGGACGACTCCGACGCCTACGGCGTCGAGATGGGGCTCCAGTTGGCCGATCAGGCCGGTGGGGACGTGGTCACCCTGGTGTCGATGGCCCCCAACGCCGAGACCTCCGGCCTGCGCACGGCGCTCGCCATGGGGGCCGACAAGGCCATCTTGATCAGTGACGAAGCGCTGCAGGGCTCCGATGCCCTGTCCACGGCGAAGGTCCTGGCCAAGGCCGTCCAGCGGGCCGAGCCCGACCTCATCATCGCCGCCACCGAATCGACCGACGGCTACACGGGAACGCTCCCGGTACAGCTGGCCGAACTCCTCGGCCTGCCGTCGATCACCTTCGCCAAGAAGGTGTCGATCGGTGACGGCAAGGTGTTCGTCGACCGCCAGACCGAAGCCGGCTACGACGAGGTCGAGTCGCCCCTTCCCGCCGTGGTGACCGTCACGGCCGGCGTGGTCGAGCCCCGGTACCCGTCCTTCAAGGGGATCATGGCGGCCAAGTCCAAGCCCCTCGAGCAGCTCACCGTGGCCGACCTCGGCCTCGATGCGAGCCAGGTGGGGGCGCAGGGTTCGCGCCAGGAGGTCACCGACGTCTCCGATGCCGACGAGCGCAAGGCGGGCGAGATCATCGAGGACGACGGCGATGGCTTCGAGCACGTCGTGCGGTTCCTGGAGCAGCTCAAACTCATCTGACGCCGCCATCGGCCGGCGCACGCCGCCGTTCACAC
>DATNJD010000244.1:0-4706 GCA_035604075.1 Acidimicrobiales bacterium | reverse complement strand
CAGGCCGTGCAGCGTTGCACCACCAGCCGGTGCCGGGCGTCCGCTTCCCACCAGCCGTTCGTCTCGGCGTTCACGCCGGGCACGGGCATCTCGTCGGGGAACCAGCGCATGTTCATCGGCGTCCGAGGACGAGGGCACTGGTGGGGACGCCCGCCGCGCTGGTGACGAGGCAGGTCTCGGCCCCCTCGACCTGGCAGGTGGAGTCGCCCCGGATCTGGCGGACACCTTCGACCACGTGGTTGAGCCCGTGGATGTAGGCCTCGGACAGGCTGCCGCCGTGGGTATTGATCGGCATGGCCCCGTCGGGCCAGTTCAGTGCCCCCGACAAGGCGAAGGGGCCACCCTCGCCGCGGCCGCAGAAACCGAAGTCCTCCAGGCTTAGTAGGACGAGGCCGGTGAAGTGGTCGTAGATCTCGGCCACGTCGATGTCCTGCGGCCCGAGGCCGGTGCGCGCCCAGAGACGGTCGGCCACGGTCCGGGCGCCGGCGCTCGTGTAGTCGTCGTCGGGCATGCCGACGTTGGCGTATTGGCCGTGGCCGAATCCGCGCGGTGTCCCCTGGGCGCTGCCGAGCAGCGCCACCGGGACCTGGCGGAGATCAAGGGCGCGTTCGTGGGTGGTCACGACGACGGCACAGGCCCCGTCGGTCTCGAGGCAGCAGTCGAAGAGCCGGAAGGGTTCGGAGACGAACCGCGACTGCAGGTAGTCGTCCATCGTCATGGGCCGGCTGCCCATGACGGCGCGGGGGTTGCGCGCCGCATGGGCCCGCGTGGTCACCGCCACCTGGCCCATCTGCTCCGGTGTCGTGCCGAACCGGTGCATGTGGCGTTGGAGGACCATGGCGTAGGCGATGGGCGGGCTGAACATGCCAAAGGGCATGGTGAAGGCCAGGTGGGCATCGAGCAGGGTCCGCGCCTTGCGGATACCCGGGACCCGGGCCGGGCCCTGGGAGGGGCCCCGGGGAGGACGGCCGCCCGGACCTTGGCCGAAGCGGTGGAACTGTCCCTGGCAGAGCGACCGGTAGACGACGACCACCTCGCAGGCGCCTGTCTCCACGGCCATGGCGGCGTTGGCGACCGCCGCGCAGGAACCACCGCCGCCGGGGAGCCAGGACATGGAGGCGTAGCGCAGCTCGGGCAGACCGAGATCGGCTGCCGCGAAGGTGGCCTCGTTGCGGTCGTCGGCGAACGAGGCCAGACCGTCGACGTCGTCCATGGAGAGACCGGCATCGGCCACGGCGGCCACGATGGCGTCGACGGCCAGCTGGTACTCGCTCGTGTCGGTGATCCCGCCCCACTTGGCGTAGCGGGTCTCGCCGATCCCCACCAGGCATGCGGTGCTGCCCGCCGCTCGCTTGCTCATCGGGCCGGGCTCATCGGGTCGGGCTCATCGGGCCGGGCTCATCGGGCCGGGCTCATCGGGGCGGCTGCGTCGTCGGTCGGGCCCATTCGGAGGCGACCTCGGCGGTGTGCTCACCGAGAAGCGGCGGCCGGCGCTGCATGACCCAGGGGGACCCGTGGGCCACGAAGGGGGCGCCGGGATAGGTGACGGTGCGGTCGAGCTCGGGATGGGGGAGGGCCACGAAGTGGCCACGGGCCGCCAGATGGTGGTCGTCGAGCACCTCTTCGGGGGCCCGGATCACCCCCCAGGGAAGACCCGCCTTCTGGCCCAGTCGGTAGAGCTCCTCGGCCGGGTGCTTCTCGGCCAGCCGCTTGAGGGCGCGCCAGACGTCGCCGTAATTCCGGGCCCGGTGGCCGGGGTCGGCGAAGGCGGGATCGGAGAGCGGCCCGGCCACGTCGTCGGCCTCGAGCATCTCGAGCATCCGGGTGAAGACGTGGGGACCGAGAAAGTCGGGGGTGAGCGCGGCGATCTGTCGACCGTCGGCCCCGGTCAGCGTCGGATGCGGTCCCCGTCGGTAGATCTCGCCCGAGCAGAGGTAGGTCATCAGATGCCACTCGGTCATGGACGCCGAGCACTCGTGGGCCGAGACGTCGATGAGCTGGCCCGTGCCGCCCTCGCCCCGCCAGGCCACGGCGGCGAGGACGGCGATGGCGGCGTAGGTGGCCGCCGTCCGCAAGGCCTGGTCCTCCTGGCAGGCAAGGGGCGGTGTGTCGTAGCGGCCGTCGGGCCCGGGGCCGTACCCGCAGCCGGCCATGGAGCCGCCGAGGGCCATGAGGACGAGGTCGTCGGCCAGGTAGTCGGCCCAGGGGCCGTCCTGGCCGAAGGGCGTGACGGCACAGACGATCAGGTGGGGCAAGCGGGCCGAGAGTGCCTCGAAGGAGAGGCCGCGGCGGGCGGCGTCGGCGGGCCGGAGAGTATGGATGAAGACGTCGCTGCCCGCCACCAGTGCGAGAAGGCCGGCGTCCCCGCTGTCGGCGCCGTCCCCGCTGTCGGCGCCGTCCCCGCTGTCGGCGTCGTCCCCGCCGACGACGACGGAGCGCTTGCCGACGTTGTCGGCCCAGAAGGCGAGGCTGCGGTCCACCCCCGGGATGTCGTCGAGAAAGGGGCCGACGGCGCGCGACGGGGACCCCTCGGCCGGCTCGGCCAGGACGACGTCGGCACCGAGACCGGCGAGCAGACGGCCGCAGTAGTCGACGGTGCCGTCGGTCAGTTCGAGGACCCGGATGCCGTCGAGCGGACCGCTCACGACGGGACCGCCACGACCGAAGCGGCCACGAGCGGGCCGCTCACGAGAGCACTCCTTCGGTGGCCAGGGCTTCGACCTCATCGGCGGTGATGCCGAGGAGCTCACCGAGAACAGCCGTCGTGTCCTCGCCCAGCAGGGGAGGGCCGCGGTGGAGGATGCCGCCGGTGTGGGGGGCGGTAGCCGACATCCGGAAGGGGACGCCCTCGAGCGGCAGGGGACCGACCTCGGCGTTGCCGAGCGCGGTGTAGTGGCCGCGGGCGGCCAGTTGGGGATCGCGCTCGAGCCGGTCGGCGGCGTCCTGGACGGCCCCCGCCGGCACGCCGGCCGCCTGCAGGGCATGCATGACCTCGTAGCGGTCGCGCGACGACGTCCAGGTCTCGAGCAGCTCGTCGAGGGCGTCGGCATGGGCGAGCCGGGCCTCGAGTGAGGAGAAGCGGGGATCGGTGGTCCAGTCGGGACGACCGATGGCCGCGACGAGTCCGTGCCACTGGTCGTCGGTCCGACAGGAGATGACGACCCAGCGGTCCTCGCCGGCCGCCCGGTAGGCGCCGCCCGGCGCCGCGGGGGGATGAAGACGGCGGTTCCCGGTCGGGTAGTCCGCTCGGCGCGAGGGTCGCTTGTTGAGCATGGCGTCGAGCAGCAGCGCCCCGGACAGGGCGGTGGCCGGTTCCAGCTGGGAGACGTCGAGATGCTGGCCCTCGCCGGTCCGGCGTCGGTGGAGCAGGCCGGTCAGGATGGCGACGGCGCCGAGGTAGCCGCCGACATGGTCGAGATAGGAGAAGGACCAGCCGGCCGGCGGCCGGCCGGGGAGGCCGACCATGAAGGTCAGTCCGGTCAGCGCCTGCGCCGTCGGGCCCATGGTGACGTGGGAGACGTCGGGCCCGGAGTGGCCGAAGCCGCACATCGAGACGTAGATGATCTCGGGCTTGATCTGCTGCAGGACGTCGTAGCCCAGTCCCCAGCGGGCGAAGGTGCCGGCGGCGAAGCTCTCGGTGACGACGTCGGAGACGGCGACCAGATCCTTCAACAGCGCCAGTCCCTTCGGATGGCGGGCGTCGACGGTGATCGAGCGCTTGCCGCCGGTGTTGTACTTGTAGAAGATGCCGCCCCGGTTGGCGCTGGCCGCGCCCGCCGCGTTGGCCAGGGTGGCGGCACCGAAGCCCTCGCCCTTGGCGCCGGGATCGGGAACGAAGGGGGGCATGACCCGGATGGCGTCGGGATGCCGGGTCGACTCCACCCGGATGACCTCGGCGCCGAGGCATCCGCAGATCAGGGTGGCCTGGGCGCCGAAGCCCAGCCGGGTGAAGTCGAGGATCCGCAGCCCCTCGAGGGCCATCGCGCCGTCGGCCGCGGTGGGCAGCATGGCGCCCCGACCCCCTGTCGTCACGGGATGCGACGATAGTGTGAACCTTGACACGGATGTCAGGGATCTCGGCGGGAGACGGGGAGGTGCCATGCAGCTCGAAGACCTGGTGCTCATCAGTGTCGACGACCACGTCGTCGAACCTCCGGGGATGTTCGCCGACCGGATGCCGGCCCGTTTCGCCGACCAGGTTCCCTTCGTCGACCGGCGCGACGACGGTACCGAGATCTGGCGGTTCGACGGCAAGGAGGCGACCAACATCGGCCTGAACGCGGTGGCCGGCCGACCGGTCGAGGAGTACGGGATCGAACCGACCTCGTTCGCCGAGATCCGGCCGGGATGCTTCGACATCCACGACCGGGTCCGGGACATGGACGCGAACGGGGTGATCGCCTCGATGTGCTTCCCTTCGTTCCCCCAACTCTGCGGCCAGCTCTTCGCCAAGGCTTCGGACCCCGACCTCGGTCTGGCCGTGCTCCGGGCCTACAACGACTGGCACATCGACGAATGGTGTGGCACCTATCCGGGCCGTCTCATCCCTTTGTCTCTGCCGCCGATCTGGGACCCCGAGGCGATGGCAGATGAGGTGAGGCGGGTGGCCGACAAGGGCTGTCACGCCGTCTCGTTCTCCGAGAACCCGGCCAAGTTGAAGTTGCCGAGCTTCCACTCCGACCACTGGGATCCGTTCTGGTCCGCCT
>DATNJD010000243.1:0-3625 GCA_035604075.1 Acidimicrobiales bacterium | reverse complement strand
CGGGCGGGTATCGGTCTCGACAACGTCGACGTCGAGGCCGCCACCCGCCGGGGCGTCATGGTGGTGAACGCGCCGCAGTCGAACATCCTGTCGGCGGCCGAGCACGCCATGGCCCTGCTGTTGGCCCAGGCGCGCAACATTCCCCAGGCGCACGCCGCCTTGATGGCCGGCAAGTGGGAGCGGTCGAAGTGGGAAGGAGTCGAGCTGCACGGCAAGACGCTCGGCGTCGTCGGTCTCGGCCGTATCGGGGCGCTCGTGGCCCAACGCGCCCTGGCCTTCGGGATGCGGCTGTGCGCCTACGACCCGTACGTCTCGGCCGATCGGGCCCGGCACATGGGTGTGGAGCTGTTGACCCTCGACGAGCTCGTGGCCGAGTCCGACTTCATCACCATCCACCTGCCGAAGACGGCCGAGACGGTGGGGCTCTTCGGACGCGACCTGCTGTTCAAGGTCAAGCAGGGCGTGCGCATCGTGAACGCGGCGAGAGGCGGCATCGTCGACGAGGAGGCGCTGGCCGAGGCCATCACCGACGGGCGGGTGGGAGGCGCCGCCTTCGACGTGTTCGCCACCGAGCCCTGCACCGACTCCCCCCTGTTCGGCCTGCCCGGCGTGGTGGCCACCCCGCACCTGGGGGCGTCGACGGCCGAGGCCCAGGACAAGGCGGGGGTGACGATCGCCGAACAGGTGATCCTCGCTCTGGACGGCGACTTCGTGCCCTTCGCCGTGAACGTGGCCGCCACCGAGGTCTCCGAATCGGTGCGTCCCTTCCTTCCCCTGGCCGAGCAGCTGGGTCGGTGCTTCGCCTGTCTCAACGACGGGTTGCCCGATCGCCTGGAGGTCGAGTACCAGGGCGGCCTGGCCGGGGCCACCACGGCCATCCTCACCCTGGCCGTGCTGAAGGGGGTCTTCGCCGCCGGCACCGAAGAACCCGTCTCCTACGTGAACGCCCCGCAGCTGGCGGAGGAGAGGGGACTCGAGATCCGCGAGGTGTCGACGACGACGACCCGCGACTACGTCAACCTGATCACCCTGCGCTCCACCCACCACTCGCTGGCCGGCACCCTGTCGGGGCCCCGGTCCGAGCCGAGGATCGTGCTCGTCGACGACCATGCCGTGGAGGTGCCCCCGTCGGAGTACATGCTGGTGGTGCGTAACGACGACCGTCCGGGCATGATCGGCGTGGTCGGTGTCGTGCTCGGGGACGCCGGCGTCTCCATATCGTCCATGGCCGTCGGCCCCTCGCGTGCCTCGAACACCGCTCTCATGGTGCTCTCGACCGACCGGGCCGTGCCTGACGACGCCTTCACCCGGCTGCGGGCGGCCGATGGCATCCTGGACATCCACCGGATCACGTCTGTCTGATCCACCCGCGACGCGCCGTTTAGCCTTTTGGGATCGGCCTCGATCCCGCGTGCCCATCACCCGATGACGCTGACGTTCTCGCCGCGGCGCGCCGCGGCGACGGACAGGCACTCGAGACCCTTCTCACCGAGCACTACGACCGCGTGCATGCTCTGTGCCGGCGCATGCTCGGCAACGAGGCCGACGCCGTCGACGCCACCCAGGACGCGCTGCTGTCGGTCGTCCGGTCCATCTCCCGGTTCGATGGTCGGAGCTCCTTCGGCACGTGGATCTACCGGATCGCCACCAATGCCTGCCTCGACGAATTGCGCCGCCGCCGCCGCCGGCCCGTGGTCGGTCTACCGGATCAGATCGAGGACGACCGGGACCCCGAGCGTGGCTTCGGGGCCGGGGGGCGGGACCCCGCCGACGAGGCGGCGGCCCATGTCGACGTCGACGCCGCGCTGCGCCGGCTGGCACCGGAGCACCGCGTGGCGGTGGTGCTGCGCGACGTCTGCGACCTGACCTACGAGGAGATCGCCGTCGTCCTCGACGTCCCCATCGGCACGGTCCGCTCCCGGATCGCCCGGGGCCGGGGGGCGCTGGCCGACCTGGTCACCGGTGGCGGTGGTGACGAGGTCGGCCAGGAAGCCGGGAACCGGTCCGGGGACCGCAACGTCAAAGAAGGCAAGAGGACGGAAAACCCCACGCCATGAGCCACGACCACCTGAGCGACGAGCAGCTGTCGGCCTTCATCGACGGCGAGACGACCGACGAGCCCACCGCGGCCGACGTCCTCGCCGCCACCTCGGCCTGCGAACGATGCCAGGAGCGGCTGGCCGCACTGGAGCAGGCCCGGGACCTTCTCCGGCTCCCCGTCACCGCCGTCTCTCCTTCGGCCAAGGCCGCCGCCGTGCAGGCGGCACTCGGCGATGCACGATCCCCGCAGGCGGCCGGCACCGGGACCGGGGGGCCCGAGACCAATGGCGCGGGCACCGGAACCTCCGAGACGGAAACGGCCGCCGTGGTCTCGATGGCGTCGGCGCGCCGGACGCCGCGACGGTCGCGCGTGCCGCTCGGTGCCGCCGCCGCCGTCGTGGCGCTGGCACTGGCCGCCGGTATCCCCGCCGCCCTGTCCCACAGCGGGAGCTCGCCCACGAGCGCGGCGTCGCACGCCATCGCCCGGCGCCCGGCGGCGGCGCCGGAGACGACGGAGGCGTCAGCCCAGGCGGCGACACCGAAGGGGGCGTCGGTGAGCGGGACGACCTCCGTGACCGACCTCGGTTCGATCGGCACCCCGGCGTCGCTCCGGTCGCGTCTGGCCACGGCCTTGAAGGCCGGGAGCACCCACGGTGCCTTCGGCTCCTCCGGTCTCTCCAACGGGAGCGATTCTGTGGCCCCGCCCGGGGCGCCTCAGGTTCAGGGCGCCGGCCTGCCCACGACCTCGGCGGCGCCGGCCGCGTCGGCCGCGCCGGCCGCGTCGGCGGCGTGCGTGGCGGCGGCCCGGGCCGAGGCGGGACCGAACGATCCCCTCGCCCTGGTGGACAGCCTCACCTACGCCGGGACGCCGGCGCTGGCGGTCGTCGTCGACGTGCCGGCGCCGACGGGATCGACCGCCGGCACGCGACATCTCGCCTTCGTCGTCGCCACCTCCGACTGCCGGACCTTGGTCCGCACGACGTTCTGAGCCCCGGGCTCGGCCCCGTCACGCCGGGGTGACGGCATGACGGCGACGGCGGACGATCCGCAGGGTGGGGACGGCGACGAGGGCGAGCAGGACCATGAGCGGCAGGGCCCAGCCGCCGGCGACGGCCAGGCCGTCGAGAACGGCCAACGTGTTGTGACGGAGGTAGCGCCAGCCCACGGTGGCGGCGTCGGCCCCGCCACGGACGACCGGAGCCGGTGCCAGCGGTGCGCCCGGTGCCGTCAGGTTGACGGTCACGGTGGCGAGGGCGGCCGAGTTCTCGAGGACGGCCTGGGCGGCCTGCAGCTGCTGGAGCTGTTGCACCACCGGGAAGAGCTGGCTCTGGATCTGGAGGAAGGTCCCGATGTCGGAGGCCTCACCCAGCTTCTTCTCGAGCAGGGCGACCTCGTCGCCGAGGACGGCGATGGACGCCGCCTTCTGCGCCACCTTGACGGTGACGTCCTTGCCCTCGATCTGTTGGCTGTGGACCGTGCCCAGCCCCGACACATGGCTGAGGGCGTCGGCGAAGTCGGAATCGAGGACGCGGAACACGATGGTGCCCGAGGTGGGCGACCTCTGGGCCGTTCCGCCCGACAGCGA
>DATNJD010000242.1:0-4417 GCA_035604075.1 Acidimicrobiales bacterium | reverse complement strand
CTGACCTGACGGCTGTGCTCGACGGACCGGATAACCGGACCCCTCTCCGCCCCGACGGCACCGTATTGGAGGAGCGCCGTCATGGGACGGGTGCCAGCCGCGCCGAGCGCCGCATAGGCCTGGGCGGCGCTGTCGATGGGGAACACGGTGCCGATGGCCTCGTCGAGCACGACTCGGCCGTCGCCCACCTGGCGGAGGTACTCCTCCATGTTGCGGGTCTCGGTCCACCGGACGTAGCCGATGGGGTAGTCGAGCCCGTCCTCCTCGAACGTGCGGTCGTAGCGACCGGGCCCGTAGGACGTCGAGATGCGGAAGTCGAGCTCTTTGGCGTAGAAGTCCTCTCGGTTGAGGTTGAGCCCGACGTCCCCGACGAGGACGACACGTCCTTTCTTCCGGCACAGCCGGAAGGCCCGGGACACGATCTCGTCCGACACCGACGCCGCCGTGATGATGACGGCGTCGGCGCCCACACCGGCCGTGAGCACCGATGCGTCGCGTTCTGCGGCCGCCCCGTCGGGGTCGAGGACGGCGTCGGCGCCGACGCTCTGAGCCTGGTGCTGGCGGGCGGGATCGGGATCGGACGCGATGACCCGGCAGCCGGTCGCCTTCAGCAGTTGGACGGTGAGCTGGCCGATCATCCCCAAGCCGATCACCACGACGGTCTCACCCAGGGTCGGCTCGGCCCGGCGCACCCCCTGGAGGGCGATGCCACCGAGGGCCACCGTGCTCGCTTGGGCCAGGCTGACTCCGGGGGGGACGGGGACGACGAGGTTCAGCGGTACGCAGGCGACCTCGGCATGGTTGGCCACGCCCACCCCGGCGCACGCCACCTCGTCACCGGGATGGATTCCCTCGACGTCGTCGGCCACGGCCGTCACGATGCCGGCGGCCGAGTAGCCGATGGCCGTGCCCGCCGACACCTGGTTGCGGACGACGGAGGCGGTGTGGCGTATCCCGTGGGTGCGGGCCATGTCCAGGGCCGTCTTCACCTTGGCCGGGTTCCGCATGGCCCGGCGCCACAGCGGTGCACCGGCCGAGGAGATCCCACCCAGTTCGGTCCCGGGCGAGATGCAGGAGTAGCGGATATCGACGAGGACGCATCCCGGTCGCAAGGTGGGCGCGGGCGTCTCGGCCACGACGACCTGTCCACCTCGGACCAGGACCTGCTTCATGATGCGACGCGTCGGGGGAGGATCAACTCCACACTCCCCGTGTGTCGACCAGCACCGGGCGACCCGATTTTCCCACGTCGGGCCGACTCAAGAACTCGTCGTGATCGACGAGGAGGACGGCCACGTCGGCGCGGTCGAGGGCCGGGGCGAGATCGTCCAGGGTGCAGTTCGGGAGATCGGCCAACGACGACGGCAACGAGGCCAGATGGGGCTCCACCACGACGATGTCGAGATCGGGGCGACCGGCCAGGCTGTGCACGATCTCGAGGGCCGGGCTCTCGCGGATGTCGTCGATGTTGGCCTTGAACGTGAGCCCGAGACAGGCGATCGTGCCCCGACCACCGGCGAGTTCGGGAACCAGAGCCAGGGCCTCGGTGACACGGGTCACGACGTAGCCGGGGATGGAGTCGTTCACCTCCCGGCCCGTGCGGATGAGCGGGGTCAGATCGGGCGCCGAGTGGACGAGGAACCACGGATCGACGGAGATGCAGTGACCGCCGACACCGGGGCCGGGACGCAGGATCTGGACCCTCGGATGGCGGTTGGCCAACCGGATGATGTCCCAGACGTCGACGCCGTTGCGCTCGCAGATGAGCGACAGCTCGTTGGCGAAGGCGATGTTGACGTCGCGGAAGGCGTTCTCGCTGAGCTTCACGATCTCGGCCGAGGCGGCGTCGGTGAGCAGGCAGTCGGACTGGACGAAGGAGGCGTAGAGCCGGCGGGCGAGCTCTCCCGAGGCGGGGTCGAGTCCGCCGATGACGCGGTCGTTGGTCACCAACTCGATGAGGATCCGACCGGGCAGGACGCGTTCGGGACAGTAGGACACCGACACGCCCGTCGAAGGGTCGTCACGCGGCGGCAGGACGAGGTCGGGTCGTTCCTCGGCGATCCATCGGGCCAGCGCCATTGTGGTGCCGGGAGGCGACGTGGACTCCAAGATGACCAGGTTGCCGTCCACGAGATGAGGTGCGATGGAGCGCGCCGCGCGTTCCACGTGGCTCACGTCGGGCTGGTGCCCGTCGCCGAACGGTGTCGGCACGGCGATGATGAAGGCGTCGGCCGGCTCGGGGGAGGTGACGGCCCGGAGCCGGCCCAGCGCCACCGCGCCCTGCACGGCGGCGTTCAGGTCGGGCTCGACGATGTGGGCGCGGCCCTGGTTGATGACTTCGACGGCGGCGGCGTTCACGTCGACACCGACGACCTCGTAGCCGTGCGACGCCAGGACGGCCGCGGTGGGCAGGCCGATGTACCCGAGGCCGACGACGCAGACCCTGGAGACGGGCAGCTCCATGCTCATCTCGGCTCCCTCCCGAAGAGCTCGCCCGACGGACGCACTATCGCCGGGACCCCCGCGAACCCAACAGGATTCTGTAAAAATCGTAGTACGCGCCCACCATAGCGGTATCCCTCATGGTCATCGCCGAGGCGTGACCGGCGTTCCCGAAACGCCGGCGGAGTTCGGCGTCCCGCAGGAGATCGATGATCCGCTGGGCCATGGCGGGGGCGTCACCCGGCTCCACCAACCAACCGGTCTCGTTGTGTTCGACGAGACCGCGCAAGCCGCCCGTGGCCGTGGCGACGACGGGCAGACCGGCCGCCATGGCTTCCTGGACGGCGATGCCGAGTCCCTCGTGCCACGACGCCAGGACGAAGAGATCGGCGGCCTCGAGGATGGGCCAGACATCGGACACGGGGCCGGCCATGGTGACGGCATCGTCGAGACCGAGCTCCGTGATCCTGCGGCGGATCGTGCTCTCGAGGGGACCTGCGCCCACGAGGACGAGACGGGCGAGCGGCACACGGGGGAGCGACTGCCGGAACGCCTCCAGGAGAACCAGGTGCCCCTTCTCGGGCCGGAAGTTGGCCACACACACGGCGGTCGGAGGCGACCCCGACAGAGCCGATCGGCGCGGCTCGCCCGACCAGCCGTTGCGGATCATGATCACGTCGTCGGGAGGCAGCCGGCAGCGTTCCAGGAGATATGCTCGGACCTGCTCGGACACAGCAACGACAGGGCGGAGACGACGACATGCCCATCGGTCGGCCACGGCTCTGGCCCGGCGGCCCTGCCACTCGTCGAGAGCACCGTGATGGTGGGTGAGGAGCCAGCGCGCTCCGGATGGTCTGCGCATGGTGGCGGCCAGCATGGTGGCGTGGAACAGGTGGACGTGCACGATGGAGGGACGGTGACGGGCCAATTGATCCGCCGTCCAGCCCCTCACGCCCGGCAGTTGCTGCGGACGGTAGGTGGTCCGGGCGACGTAGGGCGTCGATCCGTACAGCGCCCGGAAGGTGGCCGATTGGTCGGGACCGGCGAACGGATTGACCACGACACTTCTCCAGCCATGGTCGGCGGCCCCGCGGGCCAACGCTGCCACCACCTTCTCCGCTCCGCCGACACCGGCCACCGAACTGATCAGATGGACGACGACGGGCTCATCGGACGGCGCCGGTGACTGTTCGGGGGACAGGGCCATCGACGGGATCAGGCCGACGCCGCGTGGTGATCTTCTCGGCGTACTACTGGGACTCTGCCATCCAGGTGAGCGCGCACCACTACGCGCGCATCTTTAGCAGAAACGGGTGGTCGGTGCTCTTTCTCTCCACACCGGTCACGCCCTTCCACGCCGCCGCCGTGGTGCGCAGTCAAGACCATCGACGGCGGTTCCGGGCGTGGTGGCGCCGGGGCCGTGTCGACCCGGCCACCGGGGTGACGCACTACATGCCCATGACCCTGCTCCCGCTCAGCTCGGTCATCGGTCTGCGGTACCCGTGGATCCTGCGGAACTGGTGGAGGGCGACGGTCCCCCCTCTCGGGCCGGCGATCAGGCGCCTCGGTTTCACCGATCCCGACCTGGTGATCATCGACTCCCCGCTGGGTGCGTTCCTGGTAGACCTTCTCCGTCCCCGTCACAGCGTCATGCGCGTCACCGACTACAACGCCGGGTTCGCGTCCTCCACCGCGGAGCTGGCCGACATCGAACGCAACCTCGCCGGCCGGGTCGACGTCGTCGCCGTCACCGCGTCGGAGCTGCAGCCGTACGCGCAGTTCCTCGTCCCGGGGAAGGCGATCACCCACCTTCCCCACGGGGTGGACCTCGAGCGCTTCTCCGGTCCGGTCTCTTCCCCGGCCGACCTGGCCGCTTTGCCGGGACCGATCGTGATGTACGTGGGATCGCTGCGTGAATGGTTCGACTACGAGCTGCTCGACCGCCTGGCCACCGCCCTCCCGCACATGTCGTTCG
>DATNJD010000241.1:0-3386 GCA_035604075.1 Acidimicrobiales bacterium | reverse complement strand
AGTCATCTCTGTCCCAGCCGATGCCATGTGTCCCCAACCAGAGGACCAGTCGCCGGCCCAAGGAAGGCGTGGTCGGGTGTCGGACGCCGATCGTTATCGTCGCGTTGCTGTCGACCACGGTATTCATCATGCCCCGACCGGATCGCCGCCGCTCGTCGTCCTCCGCGGTGGTGCGCGATCGGTCAAGGGTAGGCTGCGGCGGTGCCCGACAACTCACCCACCAGCACAAAGACACCTTCGCCGATGATCCGCTATTTCGACGACGCTCTCGAGAAGGTGCTTCCCGACGACGAGTACCAGAAGCTCACGTCCCACGATGCCGAGATTGCCACGACGACGTCACGAGGTGACTTCCACCGTTGCTTTCGATGCGCCGAGTGGGCGGTCGAATTGGCGGGTCGGTCCGAGCACTCCCACGTGCGGCACCTCGTGGCCACGCTGGAGGTTGTCGTCCATGAGATCCACGACACCGATTGGGCCATCGAGTTCGGAATACTCGGCCCCGGCAGAACGGTCACCGACGTCGAGCTGACGTGGGTCGACGATGCCATCAAGGTCGCGCAAGCTGCCGCCGGGAAAGCGGGATGGGGTTCCGTTCCCTGGGAGCGCCTGCTCGTCGAGCTCATCGCCATCGAGCCTTCGACGTCCTGACCGAGGGCAGTCCTTAGGGAAGACGGTCGTCCCTGCGCAGAACGATACCGATCAACCTTCGAGCAGCCGAAGGGCCAATCGGCGGCCGCGCCCCTGCTTCATGGCGAGAGCGATCCAGAGTGCGAACAAGGCGTCGATGATTTCTTCCTCATCCTCTCCGACGTAGATGGGTCGAAGACCGACTCCTTCGATCACACTTTCGACGGTGGCGCGATCGGCCTCCGGTGCCGAGAAGAACATGTCGGCCCGCTCGTCGCCGAAGACCGGATCGGCCAGGTTCTCGCCGCCGAGGGTGTTGAATGCCCGGGCGTAGCGCACGGTGGGCGGTAGGGAGGCTCTGGCATTCACCACCTCGGCACCCATGCGGTTGGTGGCATCGATGACCAACCTGCCGGCGAGAGCGTCGCCGTGTTCGGCCGTGAGATCGGCCACGGCGGCACCGGGGAGGGCGAGAATGACCGTGTCCGATCCGGAGATGGCCTCGCCGATCGCAACGACCTTCGCCTTCGTCTGCGAGAGGGCGTCGGCGTCGGGGTGGCGCGACCCGTAGGTCACGTTGTGCCCCGCCCCCGAGAGAGCTGTCCCCACCGTGCGGCCGATGAAGCCTGTCCCGATGATCGTGATCTCCATGGCGTCCACCTCTTTCGACGGAGACAGACGTTACTCAGACAGCCCCGGCTGCCGGTCCCGTCACCGGTCGGAGCCGGTCGGGGGTCCGGTCTCGCCGGCGAAACGATCGGTGTAGAACCGGAACTCTTCACGCACGGCGTCGGTGGCGATGCCGAAGTCCTCGAGGGTGTATTCGTGGACGCCGTGTGCTCCTTGGCGGTTCTTGGTCGACCAGGCCCGCATGCGCCGGGCCGCGTCGTCGGACAGGTCGAGGCCGAGTTGTTCGTAGGCGGCTCCGATGGTGGACAGCGGATCGGCGTTCAACGCCGAGAACGACACGTCGGCGAAGCGGTGCTCGCCCGCTGCCTGGCGGAAGCGCATGGCCCGCCGCAGCGCCTCGCTCCACAATGCCGTCTGCTGGGGCCCGAGCTCGGTGCTGTCGTCGAGATCGCTCACCCAGCTCCGGACGTACCCCACCAGGCTGCACACCGATCCGAGGACCTCGGTCGGAGCGCGATGGGTCCACAGAAAACGGGCGTCGGGGTAGTGGGCGTCGAGGGCGTCGAGGGCGAGCATGTGCACCGGCGTCTTCAGGTGCCACAGCCGTGGCGGGCAGTGCCACTGCAGGAGTCGCAGCACCCGTCGGTGGTAGTGATAGGCGGGGGCCATGTCGCACCCGAGGACCCAGTCGGTATAGCTCGGGACGTGGGCCATGCCGTCGAAGTGGGCCGTGCGGAACTCCATCCCGAGCAGGTCTTGGCACTCGGTGGGGCCGGTGGCCGTCTCGTGGTGCAGCGATGCCATCCGGGGAAAGGTCTCGTACATGGCCGCCAGCCCACCGGCGGTCTCGGCGATGCGGGGGTCGGTGTCCTCGGTGGCTGCCTCGGGCGGGGGGACGGGGTCACTCGACTCCCACAGCCGCAAGGAGCGGATCTGGGGATCGCAAGCCAGCAGTTGGCTGAGCGCCGTCGTCCCCGTCCGGGGGAGACCGATGATGAAGAGCGGGCCGTCGACCGGTTCGTCGTCGATGGTGGGGTTCCGGTGGTAGACGTCCTCGATCCGCAACCGGTTGGCCAGCAGCATGCCGAGGCGCATACGCAGGATCTCCTCGCCGAGCGGCGTCACCGCCGCCTCGCGCCCGAGGGCCTCGACCAGGCGGTCGAGGCCCTGGCGGAAGCTGTCGCCGCCGAAGTCCTCCAGGCCCGTCTCGGTGACGGCGGCGGCCACGAGCGCGTCGGCGTCGAGCATCAGACGAAGTCCGAGCCGCCGTCGACGTTGATATTGGCGCCGGTCACGTAGCCGTTTCGGCGCGAGGCCAGGAAGGCGACCACGGTGGCGATCTCTTCCGGCAACCCGGCCCGGCCGATGTCGGCCGGTTGGTGGAAGACCTCGTCGATCCAGCGCATCACGTCGTGGGGATCGGAGGCGTCGAGGCCCCGGGCCTGGAAGACGTCGCGCAGGTTCTCGGTGAAGCTGGCGGTGACGATCGTTCCCGGACTCACGGTGTTCACCAGGATCCCCTCCGGCGCCAGGGACTTGGAGAGGTTCTTGGACACGCTGGCCAGTGCCGCCTTGGAGGCGGTGTAGGCGGGCAGGATCTCGCTCTGGCGCTGGATGGAGTGGGCGGCGAAGTTCACGATGCGGGCCCATTCGGCCCGGCGCAGAAGGGGTAGGGCGGCCCGGACGCAGCGCACGGCCGACATGCATCCGAGCTCGAAGGCGGCCAGCCAGTCGGCGTCGGTCAGATTCTCGAATCGGCCGGCCCCGGGCCCGACGGTATTCACCAGGACGTTCAGTTCGTTCCAGCGGCCGTCGAGGGCGACAAAGGCGGACTCCACGGCGGCCGCGTCGGACACGTCGACCTCCAGTCCGAGAGCATCGGGACTGCCGAGGCGAAGCAGCGACGCCACCGTCTCGTCGAGCGCCTCGCGCCCGCGGGCGAGCACCGCCACCCGTGCCCCCTCGGTGGCCAGGCACTCGGCGATGGCGCGTCCCATGCCCTTCGTCCCACCGGTGATCGCCGCGGTGGCGTGCGTGTAGCCCAGATCCATAGCTTCGCTCCTCTGTCGGGTCTATCGGGGGAAACGGTGACGAACGGCGGACCGGCGCCGGGCGATGGTGGCCGC
>DATNJD010000240.1:0-7656 GCA_035604075.1 Acidimicrobiales bacterium | reverse complement strand
TTCCCGAGCACGTCACCCGCCTACAACACGACCGTCGGCAACAAGTACACCTACCAGCCGTCCACGGCGAAGTCGATGTTGGCCAGGGCGGGCTTCCCGAACGGGGTGAGCTTCAACCTGGTGTACCCGGCCGGTGAGGCCGAATACCAGAGCGCGGCGACCATCATGAAGGCCGAGCTGGCCCCCGCCGGGTTCAACGTCTCGCTGACCCAGATCCCCGGTGCCGACATCCTCACCGACGTCTACGAGAACAAAGAGGCCAACGCCGTCCTCATCGAGAACTCGTCGAACGGGCCCGACCTGGCCAACAACTTCGAGAGCTCCTACGAGAGCACCGGTTTCGTGGCCCAGGCCCTCGGATCGGTGAACGCCCAGCTGACGCCGCTCATCAAGCAGGCGTCGAACTCGATATCGGCCACCGTGCAGGGCCCGCTCATGCAGCAGGCGTCGGCCATCGTCATGTCGGAGGGCCTCGAGGTTCCCGTGGTCTTCATCCCCCAGATGGTGGCGTACAACAAGGCGCGCGTGGGCGGCACCGTGGTTGCCCCCATCGGGTTCTGCAAGGCCGCGTTGGTGGGCGTCTACATCAAGAAATGACCTGAGTCCGCTTTCATGGCGTCCGGTGGGTCGTTGTTCTCGTTCGTCGTACGACGAATTCTGATCACCATCCCCCTGCTGCTGATCATCTCACTGGCCGTCTACAGCCTGGTTCTCATCCTGCCCGGCGACCCCGCCCTCGTGCTGGCCGGCGGTGTTCGCGCCAAGGCGTCCACGGTGGCGCACATTCGGCAGCAGCTCCATCTCAACCAGGGTTTCTTCACCCAGTACTGGCTGTGGCTGAGCCATGCGCTGCGCGGGGACCTGGGGCATTCGCTCTTCACCCCGGCCAACGTCCCGAGCTCGAGCGTGACCGCCGGCATCCGGATCCGGTTCCCCGTGACGCTCGCCATCGCCGCCGGAGGGATGGTCACCGCCGTGCTGATCGGGCTCCCGGCCGGCATCGTGGCCGGACTGCGACCCCGCTCATGGGCGGACCGGATCGTCACCGTCGTGAGCAGCCTGGGCGTCGCCCTCCCCGATTTCTGGCTGGCCATGCTGCTCGTGATCCTGCTGGCCATCAAGACGCATGTCCTTCCTCCGCTCGGCTACACGCCGTTCGCCACCTCGCCGGCATCGTGGTTCCAGCACCTCATCCTGCCGTGGCTGGCCCTCGGCTTCGGCGGGGCGGCGACCGTGGCCCGCCAGGTCCGTGGGTCGTTGATCGACACGCTCGACCAGGACTACATGCGGACGGCCCTGGCCAAGGGGCTCTCGCCTGTCCGGATCATCGGCAAGCACGCCCTCAAGAACGCCATCAGCCCGGTGGTGACCATCGTGGGCATCCAGTTCGGATATCTCCTCGGTGGGACCTTCATCATCGAGAACATCTTCTCGTTGCCCGGCATGGGGACCTACATGATCCAGGGCATCTACGACAAGGACCTCCCCATCGTCCAGGGCGTGGCTCTCCTGACGGCGGTCATCTTCGTTTTCGTCAATCTCGTGGTCGACGTCATCTACGCCTATTTGAATCCCAAGGTGCGACTGGCGTGAGCACGCTCTTGCCCCCCGGTAGCGGCGATCCGATCGTGGACCTCGGCTCGGAGCCGACGGCCGAGGCGAGGGAAGGTTCGAGTGGGGAGACCGAGCACCGTCGCGTCGGCGCGCTGCGACGCTTCGCCCGCGACAAGACGGCCGTGGGAGGGCTCGTCTTCATCGTCGGCGTGATCTTCATGGCCATCGCCGCACCGCTCCTCGCCCCCTACGGACCCAATGTGCAGGATCTCTTCCACATCAACGCCGGCCCGTCGGGGGCGCACTGGCTGGGGACCGATGACCTCGGCCGCGACATGCTGAGCCGGCTGATCTTCGGTGCCCGCCCGCCGCTGCGGGCCGCCTTCCAGATCGTGGGCGGCGCGCTGGTCCTGGCCCTGCCCCTGGCCCTCGTGGCCGGCTTCGTCCGTGGCTCGATTGACATGGTCATCATGCGGGCCATGGACGCGCTCTTCTCCTTTCCCCCCCTCGTCCTGGCCCTGACCGTGGCCGGTCTGCTCGGTCCCGACCTGAACGACGCCTCCATCGCCATCGCCATCGTGTTCGTGCCCAGCTTCGTCCGGCTGATCAGGGGTGAGGTGATCGCCGTCCGCGAGGAGAACTATGTCGAAGCGGCCCGGGCCACGGGCGTGGCGCCGGGTCGGCTGGTGCGCACGCACATCCTGCCCAACGTGGCCTCGCCTCTCATCATCCAGGTCGCTCTGGCGCTCGGCTACGCCATCCTCATCGATGCCGGCCTGAGCTTTCTCGGTCTGGGCGAGCAACCTCCGACGGCGAGCTGGGGCCTGATGCTCACCGAGGCCTACCGCTACATTTTCTCGTCCCCCCTCACCCTCGTCTTCCCCGGCCTGGCCATCCTCCTCACGGTCCTCGCCTTCAACCTGGTGGCCGACGGGCTGCGCGACGCGCTCGGGCGCGAGCGTTTCGGGGCCACCCGCGCGGCCCGGCTCGCAGGGGGGAGACGGGCGCGGCGCGTGGCCGCCTCGGCCGCCCACGCTGAACGACAGCGGGCAGCTGGAGAGATCGACGTGCCGTCCTCGCCCGAGCTTCTGACCGTCGAGCACCTGCGGGTGGAGTTCGCCACCCGCGACGGTTGGCTCCCGGTGGTGGAGGACGTCGGATTCGGCGTCCTTCCCGGTCGCACGCTCGGGCTCGTGGGCGAGAGCGGATCGGGCAAGACCGTCTCGGCCCTGGCCATCATGGGCTTGCTGCCGAGACGCGAGAGCCGCGTGCCCGAGGGCTCGGTCCGCTTCGACGGCATGGAGCTCACGGAGCTGAGCGCTCCCCGGATGCGGCAGATCCGGGGCAACGACATCGCCATGATCTTCCAGGAGCCGATGACGAGCCTCAACCCCGCCTTCACGGTCGGGAACCAGATCGCCGAACAGGTGCGGGCCCATCGGGAGGTGAGCCGGGGCGAGGCGTGGGCCCGCGCCGTGGACATGCTCGACCAGGTCGGCATCCCCGACCCCACCCGCCGGGCCCGCGACTATCCCCACGCCTTCTCGGGTGGGATGCGCCAGAGAGTCATGATCGCCATGGCGCTGTCGTGCGAGCCGAAGTTGCTCATCGCCGACGAGCCCACCACCGCGCTCGACGTCACCACCCAAGCGCAGATCCTCGAGCTCCTGGCCTCGCTGCAGCAGGAACGGCACATGGCCATGATCTTCGTGACGCACGACCTCGGTGTCATCTCCGACATCGCCGACGACGTCGTCGTCATGTACGCCGGACAGGTCATGGAGCGGACGGCGGTGGGCGAGCTCTTCGGCCGCCCCCACCACCCGTACAGCGAAGCCCTGCTGGCATCGATGCCTCAACTGGCGTCCCCGGGGAGCGCCCTGAAAGTCATCGCCGGCCAGGTCCCGCGTCCCGACGAGATGGTGGCCGGATGCCGTTTCGGCCCCCGGTGCGACTACACCGTCGATGGGTGCCGGGCGGGACCGGTGGCCCTCGAGCCGACCGCGGATTCCGGTGGCCTCGTCCGCTGCGTCCGCCACGGGGAGCTGGCTCTGGCCGGCATCGGAGAGCTCGAGCCGGAGCCGAAACCGGTGGACACCCGCGCCCCCGAAACGGCGCCGGCGCTGCTCGACGTGGCAAACCTGCGGATGAACTTTCCCGTCCGCACCGGGCCGCTGCGGTTCGTCACGGGCCAGGTGAAAGCGGTCGACGGGGTGGATCTCCACGTCCCCGTGGGGCGGACCGTCGGCCTCGTCGGCGAAAGTGGTTCAGGCAAGTCGACCCTGGCCCGGTTGATCGTTCGCCTGGTCGACCCGTCCGAGGGATCGATCGTCCTGGACGGCCACGACCTGACGACACTCTCCGGCCGCGAGTTGCGCCACACCCGCCGGTCCATGCAGATCGTCTTCCAGGACCCGTACTCATCGCTCGATCCGCGCATGCGGGTGAACGACATCGTGGGTGAGCCGCTCGAGATCTACGACAACGTGACGGGCGCAGAGCGTGACGAACGGGTCGCCGAGCTGCTCGATCAGGTCGGCCTCGGGAGATACGCCCTCTACCGGCGACCGCACGAATTCTCAGGCGGACAGCGCCAGCGGATCGCCATCGCCCGGGCGCTGGCGCCGCGGCCCCGTCTCCTCGTGTGCGACGAACCGGTGAGCGCGCTCGACGTCTCCACGCAGTCGCAGGTGATCAACCTGCTCACCGATCTGCAGTCCCGGTTGGGACTGGCGTTTCTGTTCATCGCCCACGATCTCTCGGTCGTCCGCCACATCAGCGACCGCATCGCCGTAATGTACCTGGGCCGCATCGTCGAAGAGGGCGATGCCGAGGAGGTCTACCTCCGGCCCCGGCACCCGTACACCGAGGCCCTGCTGTCGGCCATTCCCATCCCCGACGTCCACCGACCGCCGGGCATCCAGCGGATCGTGCTCACCGGTGAGGTGGCCAATCCCCTGGATCCGCCGACGGGCTGCACCTTCCACCCCCGGTGTCCCTACGCCATGGAAATCTGCTCGACGGTCGAGCCCCAACCCTTCGTCACGCCGGCGGGAACGACGGTGCGCTGCCACCTGCACACGAGTGGGCCCGTTCTCGACGGTCGACCGATCACCACCGTGGCGCCACCGGGCTCGGCCGCGCCCACGTCCGGAGCTATCTGAGCGAGACCTCGTCGAGGTACTCCTCTTTCCAGTGGGTGAAACGCTCGGCCGGGAGCTGAAGGCAGTGCGTCGGCTGGAGGGTCTCGACGAAGGCGCGATCGTGGCTGACGGCGACGATGGTGCCCGGCCAACGGCTCAACATGTCCCCGACGGCCTCGGTCGACGCCGGGTCGAGGTTGTTGGTCGGCTCGTCGAGAATGAGGACGTTGGCCCGGCCCGCCGCCAACATGGCGAGACCCAGTTTGGCCCGCTCCCCACCGGACAGTGTCGCGGGCATCTGGTCCACCAGCTTGCCCGACAAGCCGAAGGAGCCGAGCAGGGCGCGGCGCTCGGTGGTCGACTTGAGAATCGTGTCGTCGATGTTGTCGAGAGTGCTCATGGTGGGGTCCACCTGCTCGTGCTCCTGGGCGAAGTAGCCGAGGACGACGTTGACGCCGAGCTCCACCTCGCCCGCCGTGGGCTTCTGCACCTCGGCCAGGCAACGCAGGAGACTCGACTTGCCCGCCCCGTTGCGGCCGATGACGACGACCCGGTCGCCGCGGCCCAGGGAGAAGGAGACCTTGCGCAGCACCGGTCCCGGTCCGTAGTCCACGCTCAGGTGGGACACCGACATCGGCGTCGCCGCCGAACGGCGGGGCTCGGGCAATGAGAAGCGGGTCTTACGGTCCCTCTTGTCGACAACCGTCCGCGCGCTCTCCAGTCGTCCCACGCGGCTGTCGATGGAGCGGGCGATGCGGGCCCGGCGGACGGTGCTGCCCCGCATGGAGTCGGCCAGGGTCGACAGCCGGGCGATCTCGCGACTCTCGAGGGTGGCCGAACGCTCGCGCTGAGCCTGATCGGCCGCCAGTTGGGCCCGGTAGCTCGTATACGTCCCCTTGTATTCGCGCAGCGACGCGTCGGCCAGGTGCAGGACCTTGGTGATGGCCTTGTCGAGGAGCTTGATGTCGTGGCTGATGAGCAGGAGGGCGCCGTTGAACTGCTCGAGCTCGTCCATGAGCCATTTCTTGGCGGCGAGGTCGAGATGGTTGGTCGGCTCGTCGAGGACCATGATCTCGGGTTGTTGGAACAGGACCCGGACGAGGTCGAGGCGGCGGCGCTGACCTCCCGAGAGATCGGCGATGTCCTCGAGCAGGAGGTCCTGGCGCAGGCCGAGCCCGTCGGCCAGCCGGGCGATCACGCCCTCCACCTCGTAACCGCCGTTCTCCCTGAACTGCTCTTCGAAATCCGAGAACCGCTCGATGGCGTCGGCGGTGGGATCCTCGGCCATGGCCTGCCGGGCCCGGGTGAGCCCGTCGTCGAGCACATCGAGACCGCGCGACGACAGCACGTGGGAGAACCCGGTCGAGTCGAGGCCGAGACCTTCCGGTGCGGGGACCTGGGGGAGGAATCCGACGGTCCCCCGTGTCCGGGCGTTGCCGCTCACCCGGACGCCGGGTGCGGGCACGCCGAGGACGGCGGACACGAGTGTCGACTTGCCCGTCCCATTGCGGCCGACGAGACCCACCTTCTCCCCCGTGCCGACGGTGAAGGAGGCGTCGCGCAGCAGGGTCCGGCTGCCGATTTCGATGGTGAGTGATGATCCGGCGATCATGGTTCTCCGGCGCTCGGTCGAGCGTGTCGTCCCCGGCGGACGCCGATCAGGCCCGCCGCTGCGGCTGGCGCTTGCGGCCGTGCACCGGGGGGCGGTGACGTCGACGAGGTGCAGGTGCGCGCCCCGTTCCCCCTCCGGCCCCGACAGTAGCGGCCGCGGCCGGGACCGGGGTCCGGGCCGTTTGCGGGCGCCGCCGGCCGGCGCCGTTGGCGCCGTTGGCGCCGTTGGCGCCGTTGGCGCTCGGAAGAGACAGCAGATCGGGTCCGACGACCCCGGTGGGAACGCCGAGATCGTGCTGCAGCTGCTTGACGGCCTTGGTCTTGTCCGGCGTCACCAGTGAGACCACGATTCCCGTCGCCCCCGCACGGGCCGTGCGACCCGAGCGGTGGACGTAGTCCTTGGCGTCGGCCGGAGGATCGAAGTGGACCACGGCCGCCACACCGTCGACATGGATCCCCCGGGCGGCGACGTCGGTGGCGACGAGGGCTCCGGCGTGCCCGGCGGCGAAGGAGGACAGCGCCCGCTCTCTCTGGGCCTGGCTGCGGTCCCCGTGGATGGCCACGGCCCGCACGCCGCGCGCCATGAGCTGACGGGCGGTGCGGTCGGCGGAGTGCCGAGTCCGGCAGAAGACGATGGTGGGACCGGACACGGCGGCGATCTGCGCCGCCATCTCGGCGCGGTCGGTGGACTCGACCCGCCAGAAGAAGTGCTCGGTGTTGGCGTCCTCCTCGGCGCTCCCCACCAGTTCGTGACGGACGGGGTGACGCTGGTACCGGCGCACGAGGACATCGACGGCGCCATCGAGGGTGGCCGAGAAGAGAAGGGTCTGGCGGGTGTCGGGCGTCTGGTCGAGCAGGCGGCGCACGTCGGGGAGAAAGCCCATGTCGGACATGCGGTCGGCCTCGTCGACCACGACGATCTGCACGGCGTCGAGACGGATGTGCCGTCCCTCGATGAGATCGGCCAGACGACCGGGACAGGCCACGGCGATGTCCACGCCCCGGCTGAGCGCCTTGATCTGGCGGTCGTAGCCCACCCCGCCGTAGAACGTCGCCACACGTTTGCCCCGGACGTTGGCCAACGTGGCCAACTCCGCCGCCACCTGCGAGCAGAGCTCGCGCGTGGGGGTGAGCACGAGGACGTGGGGTTGCCGTGGTCTGGCCGGCGCCTTGTCGAGTCGCGACACCGCGGCGATGCCGAATGCCAGGGTCTTCCCCGATCCCGTCGGGGCCTTGCCACAGAGGTCGCGCCCGGCGAGGGCGTCGGGGATGGAGACGGCCTGGATCGGGAACGGCTCGGTGATGGAGCGACGGGCCAGAGCGGCCACGAGATCGGACGGGACGCCGA
>DATNJD010000239.1:0-9877 GCA_035604075.1 Acidimicrobiales bacterium | reverse complement strand
ACCGAGTCGTCCGACGCCATCTTGCTGCTGCAGGCCGCCTCGCCCAAGGTGTCGGGCGACACCGACCAGATCGTGTTCGCCACATCGGGCGCGACGAAGGTGACCGACCCCGCCGTCGAGGCCCGGATCACGGTCATGCTGGCCAAGGTGTCCAAGGTGCCGCACGTGACGACCATCGTCTCGCCCTACGGGCCCGCCGGCGCCACGCGGGTGAGTAAGGACGGCCACGTCGCCTTCGCTTCGGTGACGTTCGACAAGCAGGCCCAGAACCTGAAGATGGCCGTCGCCACCGACCTGGTAAACACAGCCAAATCGGCCGATGGCGGCGGTGTGACGGTGGGGGTGACGGGACAGCTGGCCGAACAGGCGGTCCGTCCCTCGTTCGGGGGCACGGGCATCGGGGTGCTCTTGGCCGCCATCGTGCTGTGGCTCGTGTTCGGGTCGCTCTTCGCCATGGCCCTGCCCATCGTCTCGGCCCTGGCGGCGCTGGGGACGGCCGTGGGTTTGATCGGACTGCTCAGCAACGTCATGAAGATGCCGGAGTTCTCCACCACGCTGGTGCTGCTGATCGGCCTGGGCGTGGGTATCGACTACGCGCTGTTCATCGTGACCCGGCACCGGCAGGGCCTCATCGCCGGCAACGATCCCGAATCGTCGATCGTGAACGCGGTGAACACCTCGGGTCGGGCCGTATTGTTCGCCGGCATCATCGTCTGCATCGCCCTGCTCGGGATGTTCGCGCTGGGCGTGTCGTTCCTCTACGGCCTGGCCGTGGCCGCCGCCCTGGGCGTGGCTCTCACCATGACCGCGGCGCTGACGCTCCTCCCCGCCCTGCTCGGATTCATCGGGCCGCGGGTGCTGTCGCGACGCCAGAAGACGAGCCTGGCCAAGAACGGTCCCCGGATCGTCGGCACCGGCACCACCGGTTTCTGGCCCCGGTGGGCGGGCATCGTCCAGCAGCGGCCCGTCGTCCCCGCCGTGATGGCTCTGATCGTCATCGTCGTCGTCGCCCTGCCGTTCTTCTCGCTCCGGCTCGGATCGGCCGACCAGGGCAACGACCCGGCGGGGTCGACCACCCGTCAGGGCTACGACATGCTGGCGCGCGGATTCGGCCCCGGGTTCAACGGTCCCCTCGAGCTGGTGAGCGTCGTCCACAACCCGTCGGAGGCCGCCACCTTGGCCACGGTGGCGCGCGACGTGGCCGCCCAACCGAACGTGCAGCGGGTGGCGCCACCGCTGTTGATCCCCGCTCATAACGGCACCGACGTGGCCCTGATCAACGTCTACCCGAAGAGCGCCCCGCAGGACGCCGCCACCACCGCCCTCGTGTACCACCTGCGGCAGCAGACCATTCCCGCGGCGGTGTCCGGAACGCAGCTGACGGTGCTCGTGGGGGGGACGACGGCCATCTTCATCGACTTCGCCCACGTGCTCTCGGCCAAGTTGCCCCTGTTCATCGGCCTGGTCGTGCTGCTGTCGTTCCTGCTGCTCTCCGTCGTCTTCCGCAGCATCGTCATTCCGCTCGTCTCGGCCGCCATGAACGTGCTCTCCATCGGCGCCGCCTTCGGGGTGGCGGTGGCCGTCTTCCAATGGGGATGGCTGGGGACGGTCTTCGGGGTGAACCGGGCCGGCCCCATCGAGGCGTTTCTCCCCGTGATGCTCTTCGCCATCCTCTTCGGTCTGTCCATGGACTACCAGGTGTTCCTGGTCACCCGCATCCATGAGGAATGGCTGAAATCGGGTGACAACCGCGTCGCCGTGCGAAACGGTTTGGCGGCCACGGGTAAGACGATCACGGCCGCGGCGCTGATCATGATCCTCGTGTTCGGCTCGTTCATCCTGGGCGGTGAGCGGGTCATCAAGGAGTTCGGTCTGGGCCTGGCGGGCGGGATCCTGATGGATGCCGTCGTCATCCGGATGGCCGTCGTGCCCTCCGTGATGCTCCTCATCGGCAAGGCCAACTGGTGGTTCCCGCGGTCGCTCGACCGGGCTCTCCCCCACATCGGCCTCGACCATGCCGAGGCACTCCCCGTGGGGCTACGCCGTGATGAGATCGCCGATCAGAACGGGCGTCAGGTTGCGGCCGCGGATGAGCTCGACCAGACCGGGAAAGGCTTGAACGGTGCCGGCGTGGCCGGTGTGCAGGCTCACGATCGAACCAGGTCGTAGGGCCTGCGTGACCCGGTCGACGATGGCCGGGGCGCCGGGGTCTTCGTAGTCGAGGGGGTCGACGTCGTAGCCGACCGAGACGCGGTAGCCGGCCAGACCGGCCTGCTCCAGGATGAGCGACGTCGGCACGACGATGCCCGAGGGGCGGAACCAGCGGCCGTTGTTGCCCTCGAGCTGATCGAGGATGGTGGCGCAACGACTGATCTCGGCCGCCACGGCGTCGGCGTCGAGGCTGCCGAGATCGGGATGGTCGAAGGTGTGGTTCCCGAGGGTGTGGCCGCCGGCCAGGATCTGATGGCCGATGTCGGGATTGGCCTGCAACCATGTGCCCACGCCGAACACGGTGATGGGTGCCGACTGCTGCTTCGCTTCGGCCAGCAGCTGCTCGGTGAGCGAGATGTCGCCGGAGCCGTGGAAGGTGAGGGCGACGCCTGTTCCCGACCGCGGTCCGTTGGCCACGTAGGTCGCCGGCCCCGCGGGAACGGCCGTCGTGGTCGTGGTCGGGGGCGCTGTCGTGGTGGTCGGGAGGCGCCCGGCCCGCGCCGCCTGCTTGGCGGAGCCCACACCGCAGGCGCCGAGGACGGCCCCCGCCGCCGTGGCGAGGACGGAGCGGCGGGACCACGCCGCCGTCGAGCGCGCACGTGTCATCGACCCCACACCCTATGCACCGGTGCGCCGGTCATCGCAGGATCCCTGTGTGGCCCAATGAGTACCGGCCCGGCTGGGGCCAGACGCAGACCCCGTGGGGGCCGAGGCCCACCGGGACACGGGCGATCTCCTGTCCGGTGGTCGTGTCGATGGCGTAGACGTCGGAGTCGTAGCGGCCCGACAGCCACAGCACCGTGCCGTCGGCCGAGACGCCTCCCATGTCGGGGCTGGCCACGTTGCTGCCGGAGCCGATGTGGGTGCCGCTCTCGGGGGGGAGCACCCAGGTGGCCACCACCTGCCGGGTGGCGAAGGAGACGACCGAGACCGTTCCGACGTCACGGTTCGAGACGTAGAGATCCTGGGAGTCGCGGCTGACGTAGAGACCGTGCGCCCCTTTGCCCGTGGGGAGGAAGCCGAGCACCTTGAAGGAGTCGCCGTCCACCTCCCACACGCCCTTGGCGGTGAGGTCCGCCACGTAGAACACGGTGCCGTCGGGCGAGAGCTTTACGTCCTGCGGTTCGGAACCCGGCTCCAGGTCGAGGGTTCCCACGACTGACTGGGTGGCCACGTCGACCTTGAGCAACTTGCCGGAGAACTCACAGGAGGCGATCAGGTACTGGCCGTTGGCGGAGAAGTCCAAGTGGTCCACACCGTGACAGGGCACGGGGAGGGAGTGGACGAGAGCCATCGTGTGGGGGTCCCGGAAGTCGAGACGCTCCAGTGCCTCGGCCACCACGATGGCGTAACGGCCGTCGGGGGTGAAGTACATGTTGTACGGATCCTCGACGTGGACGGGGGTGCCCGGATCGCCGGTGACGGGGTCGATCGGGGTGAGGCTGTTGCCTTGGTCGTTCGTGACCCAGAGGGTCTTCAGGTCCCAGGACGGCACCACGTGTTGGGGAAGAGCACCGGTGGCGAACTCCCGGACGACCTTGTAGGTCGTGGGGTCGATCTCGTCCACCGTGTCGTTGAGGCTGTTGGGAACGTAGACGAGCGGTCGGGCCGCCGCCGCCGCCGGAGCCAGATCGCCGGCCGCGTCGGCCGCGTAGATGTCACAGGAATTGGTGACCGGCGGCATGCCCGGGAGGGGATCCTGCACGGGAGCACACGCACTGTGGGGATGGTCCGGTGGGGCCAGGGGTCGCGGTCGGGTGGGCGTCGGGCGGCGCGAGGCGGCGCGGGTGGCCGCTGGGTGCTTGGTCCCCGTCAGGCTCACGACGAGCACGACGAGGAGAGCGACGGCCAACAGCAGAGTGGTCCAGCGGCGCGCCACGACGCGGGCCGGCAGACGTCCGTTTTCGTGGCGCGCGGTCGGGGCCATTCGGCGGCGGGTCGTCAGCCGCGCGTGATGTCGAGATCAAGAGGTCCGTGCGTACGCAGTCGATTCGGCGGATGCTCCCCACGGTCCGGCACGATGAAACGTTACCGCGGTGTGGTTCGGGCAACCGCGCAGGGCGACCCGGGCTACGGTGCAAGCGTGTGCTTCTCCCCGGAAGGCGACCTGGCCGTAGGCCTCGTCGTCACCGGAATCGGCGTCGACGCCTGTCGTCATCTGCGGGGGCGCAACAATTATCTGCTGCTGGCGGCCACCCCGGTCGTGCTCGGCGCCCATCAGATCGACGAATCATTGGTGTGGTGGGGGCTGCAGGGCCATGTTCCGCACCTGGCCGGCCGGATCGCCATGTGGATCTATCTGGTGATCGCGTTCGTCGTCGTGCCCGTCTTGGTGCCCCTGGCCATCTTGAGGTTGGAGCCGAAGGGGCGGCGACGACGGTTGATCGGGGCTTCCTTCTTGCTCGGCGTGGGTGTCGCCGCCTTCCTTCTCGTTCAGCTGTTGCAGGGCCCGGTGACGGTGAGACTCGGGCACTTCCACTTGGCCTACAGCATCGGGCTGCAACACGGCATCCTGATCGTGGGGTTGTACATCGTCGCCACGTGCGGATCGCTGTTGTGCTCGGGCTACCGGGACATTGTCATCTTCGGACTGGCCAACGTGGTGGCCGTCGTCGTGCTGGCCCGTCTGACGGCCGACGGGTTCGCCTCGTTGTGGTGCTTCTACGCGGCGTTGGCCAGCGGGGCTATCTCGCTGCACATGCGGATGGCCAAGCCGCACCGCGACCACCCCTACGCACTCACTTGACCGTCGCCCCCCCGGGGGGGCGACGACGACGATCAACTCGTCGTGGTCGTGGTGACGCCGGTGGTCGACGTCGTCGTCGACGTGGCGTTCGGAGCGGTGGAGGTTGTGCTGGCGGGGACCGTCGATGTGGTGGGCGTCACCGTGGTCGATGTCGCCGGCGGCTCGGTGGTGGCGGACGACGCCGGTGCCGTCGGCGGCAGGCCCGTGTCCGGTGACGTGCAGCCCGACGGCGGGGTGTCGGCGCCGCTCTGGCCCGGCATGAGGACGGTGCCGGCACAGCCGAAATTGGAGAGCGTGACGTCGAGGACGACCGTCCCGCCGTCGGAGAAGTGCGCCACCGAGTTCACCTCGCGGATGAATCCCGAGTCGTCGATGGAAACCTCGTCGGTGGTGCCGGTGTAGCCCTGAGCGTGGAGGATGCCGACGGCGGCCGTGGCCGTGGTCGACTCCTCGGTGGTGATGTCGGGCTCGTTGGCCAGCTGGGTGGGGTCGACGGCCACCTGGTAGACGGTGACGGGCACGCCGTTCACCGTCGAGGTGCCGGTCTGGGTGGCCCCGTTGACGTCCTGCTGGTAGAGGTCGAGGTAACCGGTGGGGCTGGCCATGCCGATCATGGCGACGGCGCCTTCACGCAACCCGATAGTGCTCTCGGTGATGCCGGCGAAACCCGAGATGGGCTGACCGGTGTCGCTGGCCTGGCTGGCCGGAGGCGCCAGACCGGTCTCGAGGGTGTTGCCGAGGTCCTCGTAGAGGGTGGTGCTGTCCACCCGGAGCGACACCTTGAGACCGTTGGTGCTGCCCACGTTGGCGTCGATCAGGGTGGCCTTGGGACTGGTGTTGGAGATACCGGTGCCGGACACGGGGGTACCGGGATTGCTGATCGGACCCGAGGTGCACTGGGTGACGGTCTGGGTGGTGGACCCGTCGGACCCGGAGCTCACCGACACGTGGGTCTGGATGCCCGAACCGGACATCGCCGGCAGCACCGGTGAGGTGAGGGCGGGGGAGACGGTCGACGTTGACTTCTTCTTGGTCGTGGTCTTCTTGGCCGAGGCCGTGCCGGTGCTCGAGCTCGCCGACGCATCGCCGCGGATGACCGCGCCACCGGTGACGGCGGAGCCGCCGACCACGGTCCCGGAAGAGCCCATCGGCATGACGGGGACCTGCAGGGTGTGGCAGACGGTGGTCGAGGTGGTGGTGGGCACGGTCTCGGTGGCCGGGGTGGACTTGAGGGTGTAGGCGAAGTCGAAGCTGCCCGAGTCGGTGGTGGCGCTCAGGGCGCCCAGGACCTCGTGTTCGGCCGGGCCCGACCCGATGACCTTGGCCTTGGCCGCCGGGTGCTTCTGGGCGGCCGGATGGGCGGCGTTCGAACCGGTGAGGGCCACGCCGACGGGGACGGCCACGAGCGACAGACAGGCCACGGCGGCGGCCACGACGCCCGCCCGGCGCCAGGGTGAGGGGCGGGCCCCGGTGTCGGGGCTCGTGTCGGGACCCTCGTCCAACCACATCTGGTCGTCGTTCATGTCGCCTCCCCGCTCCCCGGCGATCGAGGGGAATCGATCGCCTGCGTGCGTGCGACGGAACTTTACTACTCTGGCCCGGTGCAGGCCTGGGCGACGGTTTTCCACAGTGGTAAAACTCTGGGACAAGCTCCTGACCTCGAGGTTTCCGGATGCATCGGCTCGGACAAGGCCGGCCTGACGGGCGGAGTCGAGAAGCTTGGCCGCCACCACCGGTGCCTTGTCCTCGCTCTCGCCGAAGTCGCGGCAGAGGGTCACGGCGAGCTCCGGGCGGGGCGGCAGGGTCCCGCCGGCGGGCAGGGACTCGAAGACGGCCCGGAAGAGCGGCACCGAGAGGAAGGCCTGACGG
Source organism: Acidimicrobiales bacterium (assembly GCA_035604075.1). Classification (GTDB taxonomy): domain Bacteria; phylum Actinomycetota; class Acidimicrobiia; order Acidimicrobiales; family UBA8190; genus Palsa-661. The sequence goes on along the minus strand of DATNJD010000239.1, from coordinate 3,051 downwards.
AGGGCGAGGGCGGCCGCCGGTGCGTCACCGGCCAGGATGAGCCGGCCCCGGTCGGTCAGGTCGATCCGATCCCCCCGACCGGCCAGCAGGCCGAAGGTCCGGGCGTTGGCCAGGCGGGTGAGGTAGGTGCCGTTGTTGGTGCCGGAGTAGCCGAGGCCGGCGGCCAGGAGGTCGGGGGCGATGGTGCCGCCGGCGTTGTCCACGATCCGGGCCACGGCGATCGCCGCCTCGAGATCGAAACGGACCGAGCGGAACCGGCTGCGTGCCACGGTGCCCATTCTCCCAGCCCGACGGCCGGTTGTGATGCGCCGTAGCATTCCGCTGGTGAGCAGCACCGTTGCCGCCGGCGACCCGCCGGTGACGCCCGACCCGGCCGGTGCCGGGGAGATCTTCGCAGCGATCGAAAAAGCGGTGGGGGACGTGGTCCTGGCCGGTCCCATGACGGTCCGGCTGGCCGTCGGCTGTGTGGCCGCCGGCGGCCACCTGCTCGTCGAGGACCATCCCGGGCTCGGGAAGACGACCCTGGCCAAGTCCCTGGCCGGCGCGCTGGGGCTCGATTTCCGGCGGCTCCAGTGCACGGCCGACCTGCTTCCCGCCGACGTCACCGGGGCGGCCATCCTGGGACCCGACGCGGCCGAGCCCACGTTCCGGCCCGGTCCCGTCTTCACCAACGTGCTGATGGCCGACGAGCTCAACCGGGCCTCCCCCCGGGCCCAGTCGGCGCTGCTCGAGGCGATGGAGGAGCACCAGGTGACGGTGGACGGCACCACCTACCCGTTGCCCCGGCCCTTCTTCGTGCTGGCCACGCAGAACCCCTACGACGCGGCGGGGACGTCGCCGCTGCCCCACGGCCAGCGCGACCGCTTCCTCGTCCGGGTCTCCATCGGCTATCCGTCGCGGGGGCAGATGGACGCCCTGATCGCCGGCGACGATCCGGCCGACCGGGCCCGGACGCTGCCGGCGGCGGTATCCGAGGAGCAGCTGGAGACGCTGATGACCGCCGTCGACTCGGTGCATGTCTCGGTGGCGGTGCGGGGATACGTGCTCGACCTGCTCGAGACGATCGGCCGTCACCCGAGCGTCGCCGTCGGACCGTCGCCCCGGTCGGCCCGGGCCCTCGTGCGTGCTGCCTCGGCGTTGTCGGTGGCGGCGGGGCGGAGCTACCTGTCGCCGGCCGACGTGCAGGACGCCGCTGCGCCGGTGCTCGCCCACCGGCTGGCCCTGCACCGGGCGGCCGAGCTGACCGAGGAAGGGGCGGAGACGCTCGTCGGCGCCATCGCCGGGACGATGCCGGTGCCGCTGCACGGAGAACCCGAGGGCGGGTGAGAGAGGGCGGGCACGGCGTTCCCCGGCCGACGCGCCGCGGGGTCGGGGTGCTCTCGGTCTTCGGGGGCCTCGTGGCGCTGGCCGTCGGCACCGGTACCAGCGAGCTCGCCCCACTGGCCGTCGCCGTCGGCCTCCCTGTCCTCGTGGCCCCGGCGGCGGCGTCGATCCGGGCTCGACAGGTCCGGAGCCGCCTGGCCCTCGACGCATCTGTCTCTCCCGCTCTGGGCGTGGCCGGCGGCGACATGACCCTGCAGATCGGGGTCACGAACCGGTCCTTGGCGGCCGCCCCGGCGGTGGCCGTCGAGGCGCCGGGCCGGCGGTGGCGGCGACGGGGTGAGGGGGCGGGTGACAGCGACGCGGCGCCGGCGCTGCTCGTGCCGGCGGGCCTGATCACGCTGCCGGCGCCGGCGCCGCGGGTCAGGGGCGTGTTCAGCAGCGCCGTTCCAACGAGGCGGCGGGGCGTGTTCGTGCTGCCCGCCCGGGCCAGCTGGGTCCTCGACCCCTTCGGACTCTTCGGAGCCCGGGGCCCTGTCGTCCCCGCCGCCCGGGCCGTTGTCTACCCGGCCGCCCGCCACGACGTGGTGTGGGCACCGGTGGGGGACGCCTCGCCGACCGGGGCGACGGAGCCACGGCCCGGTCACGGCCGCGACGGACCCGGAGAGCTGGTGGGGATCCGGCCCTACGTGGCCGGCGACAGGCTGTCGCTGCTGCACTGGCCGGCCCGGGCGCGCTACCGCGCCTGGTACGTCCGGCAGTTCGGTCCCGACGAGGGTGGGCGGACGCGGTTGGTGCTCGACGACCGGACCGGGGTGCACCGGCGGAGAGACTTCGAAGCGATGGTGGCCGACGCCCACGGGTTGGTCGAGCTCTGTTGGCGCGAGGGGCGGACGGTCGAGCTGTGCACGCTGTCGGGACGCTCGGCCACGCTCGCCCCCGTGGCCGCCGGCATCGAAGATGGGCGCGTTCTGCTGGCCACGGTGCTGCCCCGGGCGACCGGTGGCGACATGGACGTGGGCGGCACGGTGATCACCACCACGACGGGGGCGCAGAGCCTTCCCGCCGGGACCGACCGGATCGTGGTGGGCGGGTGAGCCGGCGCACCGCCAACGAATTGTCGCTGCTGGCCGTGGCCCTGATCGGCGCTGGCGCCGTCGGACGGCTGACGACGGGAGGCGCCGCCTGGCGGGGCGTGGTCCTGACCGCCGTCGTCGGTGAGGCGCTCACGGCGGTCGCCTCCCGTCGCCTGTCGGCCTCGTGGTCGTCGGTGGTGGGCACGGTGGCGGTGGCCGTCTCGGCCGTGTGGGTCTCGGCGCCGGCCGGCGCCCTGTGGCACGGCCTCCCCGACCCGGGGACGCTGCGGACCCTCGGCCGTGACCTGCGGGCCGTGGGCGCCGTGCACTTCCCCATGGCGGGCCGGCCCGGCGTGGTGTTGATCTGTGCACTGGTGGCCGGGGTGGCCGCCGTGGGCACCCGGGCCCTCCCGGGAACGCTGGGGCTCGTGCCGGGGCTGGCCGTGCTGAGCGCATCGACGGTGGCGCGTCCTTCCGTCGGTGCCACCGTCCTGGCCGTGGTGTTGGCCGGTGTCGGCGTCGTGGTGGTGGTGGCGCGCTCGGCCGAGCGGGTGGGTGCGCTGGTCGGAACGGCCACGGTGCTGATGTGCCTCGTGTGCGCGGTGGTGGTGAGCGTGGCCACCGGGGCGGCGGCGTCCGGTGGGGGGCCCGCCGT